>JADGQG010000181.1 GCA_017882025.1 Chloroflexota bacterium | reverse complement strand
ATGTGCTTCGGGCCGGTCTCGGAGTTCCTCGCCGGGCTGGGGCACCACCTGACCGACATGCGACCCGTGGAGATCCTGACGCTCGCGCCGCTCGGCGCCCTGACGGTGGTCCTGGGCCTCTACCCCGGCCTCGTCCTCGACCTCATCGCGGGCCCGGTCAAGGCGGTCCTGGCCGCCGTCGACCCGGCGGTCGCGATGTCCATCGGCCGCTGACGGGAGCTGGTTCCCCATGACCTTGTCGGACCTCACCGTCATCGCCCCCTTCGCGGCCGTGGTGGTCGTGGCGGCGCTCGTCATCCTGGCCGACATCGTGAAGCCCGGGAACCGGCATTTGGCCCTGGGCGTGGCCCTCGCGGGCCTCGTCGTCGTCGGGCTCCTGACGCTCTGGACGGGCCAGGCGCCCGGCACCGCGTTCGGCGGGATGTACAAGGTGGACAACCTGACGACGTTCCTGGATGTCGTCTTCGTCGCGATCGTCGCCCTCTCCTGCCTCTTCGCGCCCGACTACCTGGAGCCGCGCGGGCTGCCGATCGCGGAGTTCGCCGCGATCCTCGTCTTCGCGCTGGGCGGCGCGATGCTGGTGGCCGCGTCCGCGGACCTCCTGGTCCTGTTCCTGGGCCTGGAGCTGATGGTGATCCCGGGCTACATGCTTGCCGGCTACCACAAGCGCGATGCGCTCTCCACCGAGGGTGCGGTCAAGTACTTCCTGCTCGGGTCGTTCTCCAGCGCGATCTTCCTCTTTGGCCTCGCCTACATCTGGGGCCTGACCGGGTCCACCCGGATCGCCGACGTCGCGGCCCGGATCGGCGAGATCGTCGCCGGCCAGGCGACGCTCTCGCCCGGCCTCGCGATGGGGCTGGCGTTCCTGACGACCGGCGTCGCGTTCAAGATGGCCGCCGTCCCGTTCCACTACTGGACGCCCGACGCGTACCAGGGCTCGCCAACGCCCGTCACCGGCTACCTGTCGGTGGGCCCGAAGGTGGGTGCGTTCGCGGTGGTCCTGCGCGTATTCGCGGAGGCGCTCCTCCCGCTTCGCCAGGAGTGGCTGATCGGCATCTTCGTCCTTGCGGCGTTGACGATGACGCTGGGCAACCTGGTCGCCCTGACGCAGGACAACGTCAAGCGGATGCTCGCCTACTCGTCGATCGCGCACACCGGCTACATGCTCGTCGGCCTCGCGGCGTACGCGGCGGGGGTCATCGGGGGCCTGGAAGGGCTGCTCTTCTACGGCGCCGCGTACACGTTCATGAACCTCGGGGCGTTCGCGGTGATCGCCGCCCTCCAGAAGCGCCCGGGCGTGAGCAGTCGGCTGGAGACGTTCGCAGGGCTGGGTCGGCGCGAGCCGGCGCTGGGGATCCTCATGGTGCTCTTCCTGCTGTCCCTGACCGGGATTCCGCCCACCGCCGGCTTCTTCGCCAAGGCGTACGTGATCCTGGCGGCCGTCCAGGCCGGGGGGTGGCTCACGGTCCTCGCCGTGATCGCGGTCCTCAACGCGGCGGCGGCGGCGTTCTACTACCTCCGCGTGATCGTCTACATGTACATGCGCGATCCGTCCGGCGAGCCGGCGCCGGTTGCGCACGGCACGCTGCTCCGCCTGGGACTGGGCATCACGGCCGTCATGACGGTGATCCTGGGGCTGTTCCCGGGGCTTCTGCTCCCGAGCGTCTCGTCGGCGGCGCAGGCGATCGGCGTCACCATCCGCTGACCGGCGGCGGACCCCGGCGTGCCGTCACGCGCCGTCGGGCGGATCGGCCTCAGCGTCCGGCGCGATCCTCCGCCTCGAGCGCCCGGGCCAGTGCCCGCAACACGACCGCCGATGCGGCGGGCTCCGGCAGGATGACGTTCGCCGCTGCGAGCAGCTCCGGGGGCGTCTCACCGGCGCCGTGAACGCCCAGCAAGAGGCTCGCGGCCAGGCGTCCCGCGTCGCGTTCGCGAGTCACCACCGCGAAGGCCTCTGTATCGGAGCGGTCATCCCCGATGACCAGCGCGGCCGTCGACCCATGGCGCTCCAGGAGTCGCGCCACGGCCTCGCCCTTCGCCCCGGCGTCCTCCGGTCGCAGCTCCACGATCCGGCGGCCCTCCGTGTATCGGAAGCGCGGGCCGCGGAGCGCGGCAGGGAGGGCCGCCCCCGCATCGTCAAGGGCGGCGAGGATCCGGGCTCGTGCGGCGACGACATCGTCGGCGGCCCGGAAGTGGAACGCGACAGACGGTCCCTTTGGCTCCACGAAGAGCCATGCGGCGCCCCCAAGCAGTCGCTCCACCTCGTCGCCCAGCCGTCGCGCGACGGCATGATGCTCGGCCAGGCGCGGGTCGTGGGACACCCTGAGCCGCTCCGCGGCGACCCCGACCGGGAGGTCGCCGCCCTGGATCCCGTGGTCGCCCAGGTACGTCAGCCCGCCCACGCGCACGCGGCCGGCCACGTCCAGGGCCGTGCGGCCCGAGAGGATCGCGAGCGCCAGCCGGTCCGGGCGCCGGCGGGCGATCCGGGCCAGGCGCCGCAGCGCGTGGCGGGCGGCCGGCAGGATCGTCGGCGCCATCGGGTCCGGGGAGATCGGCGCCAGCGTCCCGTCGAAGTCGCACACGACGAGGAGCCCGCCGGGCGTGGCGGCGAGCGCGCGGACGGCGGCCACGGCCCGCTCGACGGCAGCGGCCTCCGGATCGACGACGAGCCGCTCGGAACGGCGGCCGCGGGCGACCCTCACGTTCACGGCTTCACGGTCACGCCGGGCAGGATCGCCTGGAGTCCGCGGGCCATCACGTCGGGACCGATCCCGCCGAGCGCGGCGTCGCGAACGATCCCCTGGGCATCGATGAAGTAGTGGACCGGGAGCGCGGCGGCGTCCCACGCCCGGGCGCGCGAGCCGTCTTCGTCGAGGCCCACCGGGAAGGCGACGTTGAGCGACGAGATGAAGGGCGCCACCGTCTGCTCCGCCTCACGGACGTGGATCGCGACCACCACCAGGCCGGCGTCCGCGTAGCGCGCCGCGAATCCGTTCATGACCGGGTACTCGTCGCGGCAGGGTGGGCAATACGTGCCCGTGAAGACCACCCAGACGGGCTTCCCGCGGAGCGCCGCGAGGTCGATCGTGCCGCCGCCGACCTGCGGCGCGCTGAGCGACGGGGCCAGCTTGTCGACGAGCGGGAACGGCGAGACGGTGCGGCTAGCGGACGGCGTTGATACGGCGGCGTTCCCGCTCCGCGCCGGCGTCAGCGCCGGGGCTGCGGACACGAGTGGCGTGGGCGTGGGCGACAAGGCGGGCGATGGCGCCAGCACAGCCGCCGACGGCACCCGGGTCACCCGGACGTCAGGCGTGCGGGTGAGCGCGACGAGGGCCGCGCCGAAGCCAACGGCGGCGCCGATCCCCACGACGAGCCCGAGGACGACTGCGATGAAGGTCCGCATCGGACGGGAGCGTACCGCGCGGGTGCCCGCTCCGCGCGGGCGGCTTCTCGGCGGGCAGGCCGGTGGCTGCGCCGCGCTCCGGCGGGCGGGCCGGGACCTTTGCCGTCCCGCCCCCGGGACGAAACCCCCGGACGGCCTCGCCCGATCCCGCTGGTAGCATGACCATCCGAATGCAACGGATCCTCGATTGGGTACGCCTCCGCCTGCTCCCGGCTGCCCTCACGGCGGCGGGCATCAGCCTGCTGGGCGCGGGCCTGCTCACGTACGGGACGCCGGCGCAGGCAACCGCGCCGAGCCCGTCACCGGTGACCTCGTCCGCGCCCAGCGCCTCCCCGACGCTCCTCCCGTTTCCCACCCCGGGCGCGTCGGCCGCTGCCTCGGCGAGCCCGGCGGCGGCACGGGTCGCCACGCGCGTGGTGGTACCGGCCCTGAAGATCGATCTGCCGGTGGTGCGCCCGCCGAACGATCCCCACGCCTTCCCGTATTGCAACGTCGCGGAGTACATCCCGACGCTGAGCCAGCCGGGCTCCCCGGGGACCACCTACCTCTTCGCCCACGCGCGCGATGGCATGTTCCTGCCGCTGCTCCTCCAGTCGCGGATCAACGACGG
>JADGQG010000180.1 GCA_017882025.1 Chloroflexota bacterium | reverse complement strand
CCGTGCCGGACGACCTCGATCTTCTCGATCCGCGGGCTGTTGATCTTGAACGTCCGCTCGACGCCCACGCCGGAGGCGATCCGCCGGACGGTCAGAGACCGCGTGATCCCACCACCGGTCAGGCGCAGGATGGTCCCCTCGAAAACCTGCACGCGCTCCCGGTTTCCCTCGACCACCTTGGCGCTGACCTTGACGGTGTCACCGGGCGCGAGGGTCGGGATATCGGTCCGGATCTGGTCCTTGACGATCTCATCGAGTACGTTCACCGGGTCGACCCCTGCTGCATCGGGCGGCCGGGACGGTCCCGCGAGCCGCGTTTCTGGGCACGATTGATCGGTCGCGGGAGGGCGACCGACGGCGGAGTATAGCATGGGGCGGAGGCGATCACGGGACCCCGCGTCGATCATCCGGGGGTTCGGCGATGGTGTCGTCCGCTTCGTGCGCGGTTCGTTCTTCGATGACCTCGCCAAGCAGGCGCGCCTCTTCGCCGCTGAAGGGCCGCCCGTCAAGGAGATCCGGGCGCCGCTCCAGCGTGCGCCGGAGTGATTCGCGGAGCCGCCACTGGCGCACGGCGCCGTGGTCGCCCGACGTGAGGATCTCCGGCACGCCCGCACCCTCGAACAGGGCTGGGCGCGTGTACTGGGGATACTCGAGAAGTCCGCTGGTGAACGACTCGTCGATGAGCGAGCTCGACTCGATCGCGCCGGGCAGGAGCCGCAGCACTGCATCGCAGACGACGAGCGCGGGCAGCTCCCCCCCGGTCAGGACGAAGTCGCCGATCGACAGCTCGAGGTCCACCATGGCGCGGATGCGCTCGTCGACGCCCTCGTAGCGAGGGCACACGAGGATCAGGTGCGGTCGCGTTGCAAGGTCCTCGGCGCGATGTTGCCGGAACGGCTCGCCGGCGGCATCGAACAGGATGATCGTGGAGTCCGGCCGCCGCAGGGCAGCAAGCGCCGCAGCCACCGGCTCCGGCCGGAGCACCATCCCCGCGCCGCCGCCGTACGGGGCATCGTCGACGCTGCGGTGACGCCCCAGGCCCCATGCGCGAAGGTCGTGGACCCGAATCGACGCGAGACCTGCTTCCTGGATGCGCGCCGGGATGCTCGCCGCGAGCGGCCCGGCCAGCATCTCCGGGAAGAGCGTGAGGATCTCGACCTCGAGCGGCACCTGTCGGCCCTCAGTCCGGGGCGATCACGTGGTCGACTTCCGGCGCGGGCGCTCCCTCAGGGGCGCCGCCGGGCGCGCGACGCTCCGGGGTGTCACTCGCGGGCGGCGGCTGGCTCGCGCGCTGCTCGCCCTTGCGAGGCCGCGGCGGGCGGGGCGGCCGAGGCGGCCGTAGCTGGTCCGGTCTCGGCAGGTCCAGGGCGTCGGGGTCTGCCACGATCTCGCCCCGCCGCGGCGCCAGGATCCTGACGAACGGACGCGCGACCGGCAGGTCGAAGGCACCGCGCGGACCACCCTCCACGACCAGCATCTCCGCGCCGCCGGAACGGTAGACGTCGCGCACGGTTCCGAGCGCGCCGCCGTCCGGGTCGACGACGGGACAGCCGCGCAGCTCGTGCCAGTAGTAGCTGCCGCGGGGCAGTGGCGGGACAATGCCCGCGTCCGCCTCGAGATAGACCGACAGGTAGGCGGCCGCCGCGTTGCGCGTCGGGATCTCGCTGAACCGGATGATCCAGCCGGGCGCGGCGGCCCACGCCTCGGCGACCGTCAGCGGCTCGGCAGCGCCCTCCGGGTACAGGCGCGCTCCCGGCGCGAACCGTGCGCCCGGGTCGTCGGTGAGCACCTCGACCCGGAGACCGCCGCGCACGCCATGGAAGCCGCGGACGAGCGCGACGACGAGTCGCTCCTCGCCCGTGGCCGGCTGGCTGGAGATCAGACGATCTCCAGCTGGAACTGCTCGCCGTCGCGGGCGCCGACGACCTTGAGGAGCGTTCGGAGCGCCTTTGCGACGCTCCCGTTCCGGCCGATCACCTTGCCCATGTCGTCTTCCGCGACACGGAGCTCGATGACGGTCGTGCCGGCCTCCTGGCTGACCACGACCTCGACCTGGTCCGGGTGATCGACGAGCGACTTGGCGACGAATTCGACGAGTTGCGGAGCGGCCATCGCGGGCCCCTTCCCTACTTCGCGGCCGGCAGGACGCCGGCGTTTCGGAGGAGGCGCTCGACCGTCTCGGTCGGGAGGGCGCCCTTGGCGATCCACGCCTTCGTCTTCTCGACGTCGACGGCGAAGTCAATCGGCTCGGTCCGGGGGTTGTAGTGGCCGAGGATCTCGATCGTCCGGCCGTCGCGGGGACTCCGGCTGTCGGCCACCACGACGCGATACGCCGGCTGCTTCGTCGCGCCGACGCGGGTGAGGCGAATGCGAGCTGCCATGTCCTGGTTCTTCTCCTCCTGCGTGGGTTGAGGCCGTCGTCCGGCACGGACGACGGCAGTTCTGCGGGGTCCTACTTGAAGACGAGCACGATGCGGCTCGTCCGCGTGGCGGCCGGGGCCTTGTTAACGGCCGCGAGAGCGTCGAACGGCTCGAGGAACGGCTTCACATCCGTGTCGTACTTCGCCTTCTCGGCAGCCGGAAGCAGCCCTTCGAGGCCCTCCCGCAGGCCGGTGATGTTGACGTACGCGTCCAGAACGCCGGCGCCGCCGGCGAGGTCGACCGCGTGCGAGTACCCCGCCTGGGCCGCGAGCCCGCCGCCGGCCGCCGTGTCGAGAACGCTCTTCACGAACTCGAGCGTCCCCACGGCGAACAGGTCGCCCTGGGCAGTTGCCGCGATCGCGGGAATGGCGACGCCGCTCGTGGCCGGGAGCGTCACGACCGAGATCGTCCCCGCGGCGTACGGCTGCTCGGTGTAGGTGATCCCGGACGAGCCCCCGGCGAGCGCGAGCGCGGCCTTGAGCTGGTCCAGGGTCCGCTTCGCTCCCGCGGGGTCCGTGGCGATGGCGGCCATGCCACCGCCCCAGGTGGTCCCGTCGCGGGTCACGGCGATCGCCGTGTCACCGGCCCAACCGGCCAACGCCTCCACCCCGCCGATCGCGGCGAGGGCCGTGTCAACCTGGTCCAGCGTGCCCTTCAGCGATGGGTCGCACGCGATCCCGGCCTTGATGCTGGACCAGAGCGCGACGAGCGCCGGACCGGCCTGGCGGCCTTCGAACGCGACGAGCGTTCCCGCAGGCAGGCGGGCGGCGATCGCGCTGGCCGTGTCCTTCGGGGCGAAGCTGGATGCGGACGAACCCGACGGGACCGGCGCGACCTGGTCCATGACGAGTGCGCTGTCGGCAGCGTGGGCGAACCCGGCCGACCAATCCGGCAGGGCCGCGAGCGCGTTGGTCAGGCATGCCTGCGGAATCGTGCTCGCGCTGCCGGCGATGGAGAGCAACGCGTCGAAGAGCGACCTGGTATCGAGGTAGCCGAACCCGAGGTAGGCGCTCGGGGCGGCCTTCTTCGCGGCCACGAACGCGCTGGAGGCCGCGACCGCGCTGGCGCCCTTCGTGTCGAGGGCGGCCTTCACGGACGCCTCCGGACCGAGCAGGAGGACCGTCCCGCGCGTGGCCCACGCGAGAGTCATGCCGCTCTTGTCGACCGTCGTGATCTGGCCGTCGCCGTACGTCGCGGTCGAGGGCGTCCCGCCGATCTGCTTGGCGATCCAGGTGGTAGCGGCTGCGACATCCTTGACGCTGGCGATGACGACGACGCCGCGATCCGGTGCCTTGACCGATGACGGGTCCTTCTGGGCTGCGGCCGCCAGGTCCAGCAAGTCGCGCGTGACCGCCACGCCCACCTCGCCGGCGACCCACGGCTTGAGGTCGGTCGTCCAGCTGATGCCGGACTTCTGGAGGAGCTGGTCCAGCGCCTGGTCGATCTTCGCGTCGAGCGAGGCCTGGTCCTTGAAGCCCGGGAACTTCGCGATGATCGTGCCGACGTTCTGGCGCTGGTCGCCCGGCAGGTCCGCTCGACCTTCAAGGTAGACGACGGTCCCGCTTGGGATCCAGCCCTCGATGGCGGACGGCGCGCTGCCCG
>JADGQG010000179.1 GCA_017882025.1 Chloroflexota bacterium | reverse complement strand
GGGACGGCGCTCGCGGTCGTCGCAGTCAACCCCGTTCGGGTGGTCCTGGAGCTGAGCGCGACGCTCGTCATCGACGCTCTCTACTTCGCCGGGTGCTGGAGCCGCTGGGGCGCGACGTTCGCTCAGCGCGCGCTTCGACTCCGGGTCCGGATGGCAGACGGCACGCCGCCGAGGGCGGACGCGCCCGACACGCTGCCGATCGAGGCAGCCTGGCGTCGATGGGCGGTCCTCGCGACCCTTCCGATCGCCGTGGGCTCGCTCGCGGCGAGCGGCGCGCTCGACAGCAGCGTGCTGCTCGTCGTGAACGGGACCTGGTTCCTGGTGCTGTTCATCTCGACAGCCACCGATCCGCTCCGCCGGGGGTTCCACGACCGGGTCGCGGGGACCGTGGTCGTTCCCGCTCCGGGCGGGCGCTCGTGACGGCCGTCGGCGGTCGTCTACTCGGCGGTCGTCCACACGGCGTCCACAGCGTCGCCCAAACGGTGGACGGGTTCACCCTGCCGCCACGAATCTCGTGGATAAGCCGGTTGCCGCGACGGCGCGTCCGCGCCATGATGTCCTTGCCCGGAGGGGCCGCGACAGCCGATGACCCGGCGATCACATCAACGGGTCCCGGCGAGGTGATCGGGAGCAATCCCGGTTGCTCTCCCTCTGAGGTTGCGCCGCGATTGCATCAAGGCTGCTTCCTCGGACGAGGTTCCTCTGGGCGCTTCTGCGTCTGCCGTCCGGCCGCGCTCATGGCGAGCCCGCGCTCGCGGTACGCCCGTGCCGGGCGGACCAACCCGCCGTCAGGTCGGAGGATCCATGTTCTCGCGATCGGTGAGCGGGTCTGCCGCCGGGGTGGCGCACAGGAAGTAGCGGAGCCGGGTCCGCCCCGTGTTCACGATCGCGTGTGGGAGGCCCATCTCCATCCGCACTCCCTTCAGTGGTTCCAGCGTCTCCTCCAGTGACCCGATCCGGACGGTCCCGCGCCCTTCCAGGACGACGACGACGTGCTCGGATGCGAGATGGCGGTGCCAGCCTGTCGTGGCGCCGGGGTCCAGCTCGACCTCCGCGACGCTGAAGCTCTGGGTCCCGAAGTCACCGGGCTCCATGAGCACGCGATGCCGGAGGCCGGGCGCCTCGATCACCCGGGCCCCCTCGCGACGCCGAACCGGCTCGCCCATCCTCGTCCGCCATGAAGGCTGGTCGTCGACGGGGCGATTCGGGTTCACGTCGACGGCGGCGAGCAGCGTGAGCGCATCGATCGCCCCGTCGTTGCGGACCAGGTGCTCGTCGGACGGGGCCTCATACAGGACGTCGCCGGCGCGGACGATGACGCGCCGGCTCAGGCCGAGTCCGTGCTCGAAGGCGATCTCGCCCGCCGCCACGTAGACGACCATCTCCGTCCCGTGCCGGTGCGGGCCGACCTGCCCGCCCGGCGGGATCCGGTCGAACTGGAGGTGGATCGCCATGCCGGGTCGGACGTCCATTCGATCCGGGTCAGCCGTCGACCACGGTCAGGTCGCGGCCGCCGGCCCGGGCCGCCTTCGCCTTCTCCGCCCAGGCGCCCAGGACGGAGTCCCGGTGCGGCCGGATCGGGCAATGCTCGTCCCGGTTGCCCATCTCGTCGCAGTACCCGAGGGGGACGCACTTGGGGGCCAGGAAGCTGCCCAGGAACGGGCTGACCGCGAAGACCTCGTGGCGGATCAGCTGGAAGAGGCGCCGGATCTCCCACTGCGCCATCGTGCAGAGGCGAAGGCCCGACATGTGGATGAGCGCCCGCAGGTTCGCGGTCATCACGAGATTCGTGCGGGTCGCGTTGGGGAAGACGAAGCGGGCGTCCTCGCCGGGGATCCCGGCTGCCAGGAGCTCGCCGTACAGGTCCAGCGCACCGTCCACCTGCGCCTCGTACCGCGCGCGCAGCTCGGGATCCGCCTCCGCGAGCGTGCCGGGCAACATGGTGGCCGCGCCGGTGAACTTCACGTAGCGCTGGCTCTGCTGGTCGAACGCCACCCCGGCCCGGTGCCGGACCAGCTGGTGCGAGAGCGTTCGACTCACGCCGCTGATCCCGAACGTGAAGACGACGTGCTCGATCGTGCTGCCGTGCCCGGATTCGATCACGCCGCTGATCAGCTTCTGCATCTTCGCCCGGTCGATCTGACCGGCCTCCGCCCGCCGGAAGATCTCGGCCGGCTCCAGCTCGGAATAGCAGGTTCGGCAGGCCGTGTAGATGAGCGGCACGTAGTAGCGCTCGACGATCTCCCGCGACGGGAAGAGGAGGGTCGCCTTCATGCCCAGGTCGTGACGTCCGGGATTGCGCGGGATGCCGGATTTCTCGTGGATGGGCTGGGACTCGACCATGCGCGGAGGATAGCGGGTCGGCATCGGGTCGGGCGGGCGGGGAGACGCCGCCGGGCGAACGAGCGGCGCCCGGCGCGGCCGCCCGCGGAGCCGGTCCTCCAGGCTCAGGCCCGGCCAGTGGCGCGCGTCCCGACCGGGCCGGCCTCGGCATCGTGGAACCACCACCAGACGAGGAACGTGCCGAGCGAGTAGAGAATGATGATCGTCACGAAGTTGATCGCGTACCCGGCCGTGAAGCCCAGCGTCGCCTGGAGGAGGCTGTACCAGGGTCCCGCAATCACCCAGCCCAGCGACCAGGCCAGGCTTGCCGCGGCCGCGTAGGTGGCGCGCTCGCGCGGCTGGAGTCGCTCCATCGCGAACGCGTTGAAGATCGGGTTGCCGGCGTTCATCAGCGAGTTGCGGATCGCCATCGCGCCGATCACGGTCCACAGGATCGGGCTGAACCCCAGCACGGCCAGGAACGGGATGCTGACGGCCTGGACGATCACGACCGAGCCGATCTTGCCCACCCGCCGGGCCAGGGCGGGCTGGAAGAGGATCGCCAGCGTGGTCCCCAGGCTGGTCAGCGCGAAGATCGCGTTGAGCGAGAGGAGGTCGAGCCCGAACTTGCCCTGTACGAACACGTTGAGGAACGGGATCACCTGGCCGGCTCCCAGCGAGATCAGGAACCCGGGCAGGATGAGTCGCACGAACGTGCCGGGATCGGAGATGCGCGGCAGCCCGATCCGGACCGCCCCGCGGCGGCGGGCCAGGTCGGGGCGCACCGCCAGCGGCTCGCCGCTCCAGGGGGTCCCGGGCCGTCCCTCCAGCGTCTGCCAGTCGCGCCGCCGAGCCCGCGGCCGGTCGTCGTGGACGGCGAGCAGGACGGCCGTGGCGACGACCGCGGCCGCGAGCATCAGCACGAGCAGGACGCGGTAGGCTGCCGGATCGCCGGTCGAGAAGCCGCCCAGGCGGGCAGCCAGCGCGGCGATGGCGCCCCCGACAAGGGCCGCTACCACGTTGACGCCCGTCGAGATCGCGCTCTGGAGCGAGAACAGCTCGCCCCGGTGCTCCGCATGGCTGTGCTCGGCCATGAACGGGGACTGGACGACGAAGAAAGCCTGGTTCGCGGCGCCGATGAGCGCGGCACAGAGGACGACCGCCGGCGAGGAGCCGACGAGGAGCAGGCCGAGGACCCCGAGTGCGGATGCGCCCGTCGCGAAGACGAGCACCAGCCGGCGCCCGATCCGGTCGGAGAGGAGGCTCGCCGGGAACGCCACGACGGCTCCAGCCGCCGAGCCGGCGGTCACGACGAGCCCGATGAACGCGGTGTCGAAGTGGAGCGACGCAAGGTACAGGTTGAAGTCGACCCACCAGAGGCTCAGGGTGACGCCGTACACCAGCGTGACGAGGAGGAAGATCCGGGCGTCGCGCTCGAAGCCGCTAAAGCTCCGCGCGTACCGCCGCAGCGCCCCGGTCACGCCTCCCCGGAGAGGAGTTCCAGGAGCCCGTCCACGTACTCCTGCCAGGCTCCGCGATGGTCGTCCCGATCGGTCTCCCCGAGACCCGCCTCCGCCCAGCCGGCGTGCCTCAGGACGACAGCCGATCGCCCGTCCGCGGTTGACTCCACCTCCCATGTCACCTGCGTCGTCTCCGACGCGGGTGCGCCTTGCCAGTGCCAGCTGTGCGCGAACCGATGGCCCTGC
>JADGQG010000045.1 GCA_017882025.1 Chloroflexota bacterium | reverse complement strand
TTCGTTGACCTTCGGGTTGTACTTCATGGTGCACGACCCGAGCGGGTAGAAGCCCGTGTCCACGCCCCAGTTGAGCTGCGAGAGGTTGACGTAGTGGCGAACGAGGGACGCCTCGTCCACCTCGGGGAGCGCGGGCGGCACGGCCCGGCACGCGGCGGCCGGGAGACGATCCAGTGCATCTGCGGGCGGTGCGGGGATGCGGCGTCCGGCGGCCCGGCCGGTGCCGGACAGCTCGAAGAGCGTCGGTTGGAGCTTCGGTCCCGTGACGCTCATCGAATCCCCTCCCCGATCCCTGCGCCCGGGACACCCGGCCGGGCGCTCAGCTCATCGCGGAGCGCCCAGGCGAACAGCTCGATCTCCTCCGGCGTCGTGGTTTCCGTCGCGCAGACAAGGAGGCCATCGGCGAGCGACGGATCGCCCGGCTCCAGCTCTGCGAGCGGAATCCCGGCAAGGATCCCGCGATGGAGGAGCCGGCGGTGGACCGAGATCGCGTCGGGGACGCGGACCGCGAACTCGTTGAGGTATGGGCCCGGATGCAGGCGGGGCGCCCCGGCGTCGGCGAGCGCGGCGGCCAGCTCCGCGGCGCGGGCCGCGCCCGTCGCGGCCACGTCGCGGAGCCCCCCGGGCCCGAGCGCTGCCACGTACACGGCGGCGGCGAGAGCGCACAGCGCCTGGTTCGTGCAGATGTTGCTGGCCGCTTTCTCGCGCCGGATGTCCTGCTCGCGCGCCCGCATGGTCATCACGTAGGCGCGCCGGCCATCGACGTCGCTGGTCATGCCGATCAGGCGCCCCGGGATCTGGCGGACGAGGGAATCACGGCAGGCAAGGATCCCCAGGTACGGGCCGCCGTACTGGGGCGGGATGCCGAGCGGCTGACCCTCCCCCGCCGCGATGTCCGCCCCGTAGGCGGCCGGCGGCGCGAGCACCGCGAGGGAGACCGGCTCCACCGCGGCGACGAACAGGGCGCCCGCCGCATGCGCGAGCCGACCAATCTCCCCCATCGACTCCAGCAGGCCCAGGACGTTGGGCTGGGCCGCAACCACTCCCGCAATCGGCCGCTCGGGATCGTCCAGAAGGCGTGCGAGCGCAGCGAGGTCCGTCGTGCCCGCATCCGGCCCATCGGTGGCGAGCGGAACCTCGTCGAAGGCGATGTTCGGACCGGCGAAGTAGGTCCCCAGCGTCTGGCGGGACTGCGGATGGACCCCGCGAGAGACGAGCACCCGCTCGCGGCGAGTCGCCCGGCAGGTCATGAGCGCCGCCTCCGCGGTTGCCGTCGCCCCGTCGTAATGAGAGGCGGAGACGACGTCCAGGCCCGTCAGCTCGGCGAGGAGTGACTGGTACTCATAGATCGTCTGGAGCGTCCCCTGGCTGATCTCCGGCTGGTAGGGCGTGTAGGCGGTGTAGAACTCGCTGCGGAGAAGGACCTGGTCGACCACCGGCGGCAGGTGGTGGCGATAGACGCCTGCGCCCAGGAAGCTGGCAAGATCGACACGGTTGTGACCCGCCAGGGTTCGCAGCCGGGCCATGAGCTCCAGCTCCGTGAGCCCCGGCGGAAGGTCCATGGCGCCGGCCCGAACCGCCGGCGGGATCACCTCGAACAGCTCGTCCACCGAGCCGATTCCGAGCGCCGCGAGCATCCGCGACCGGTCGTCCGGGGTGTGCGGTCCGTACACCATGGGATCAGCCCTCCGCGGTGAGTGCCTCGTATGCGGCCGCGTCGAGGAGCTGCTCCAGCTGGGAGCGGTCCGAGAGCCGGATCCGCAGCATCCAGCCGGTGCCATATGGGTCGCTGTTGACGACCTCGGGCGTCGCGAGGAGGCTCGCGTTCCCTTCGAGAACCTCCCCGGCCACGGGCGCGAAGAGGTCGCTGACGGCCTTCACGGACTCCACGACGCCGAACGTCGCGAACTGCGCGAGCACGCGACCGGGCTCGGGCAGTTCGACGAAGACGATGTCACCAAGCTGGTCGGCGGCATGTTGGGTGATCCCGACCGTCGCAACGTCCCCCTCGACGCGGACCCACTCATGCTCTTTCGTGTAGCGAAGATCGGACGGGATCATGGGCCGGGGAACCTCCGTGCTGACGCGGTCGCTGCCGCACGAACGTGGCGTCGTCCACCGCCGGGGCCGGCGGCAGCGTGGGTCATCGGGCCCGGGAGTAGAACGGGAGCGGGACGACCTCCGCGACGGCTCGCGTGTCGCGGATCTCCACCTCGAGCATCGTACCCATCACGGCGTCGCCCGGGGCGACGTACGCCATCGCGATCGGCAGGCCGAGGGTCGGCGACTGCGTGCCGGAGGTGACGATGCCGGCCCGTCGGTCCCCTGCCCAGACCGGGTACCCGTGGCGCGCGATCCCACGCCCACGCACGGCGAGGCCCACGAGCAGCCGCCGCGGGCCCGCCTTTGCGGCTCGGGTGAGCGCCTCGCGGCCCACGAAGTTCCCCGCTTTGGCCAGCTTGACGACCCGGCCGAGCCCGGCCTCGAAGGGGGTCGTGGAGCGGTCCAGCTCGTTGCCGTAGAGCGGCATGCCGGCCTCCAGCCGAAGCGTGTCGCGGGCGCCGAGCCCGACCGGCACGAGGCCCGACGGTGCACCGGCGCCCAGGAGGATGTCCCACAGCTCCCCGGCGGCCGCGTTGTCGACGAAAACCTCGAACCCGTCCTCCCCCGTGTAGCCCGTCCGCGCGACGAGCGCCGGCATTCCCGCCACCACGCCCTCGGCGATCGCGTAGTAGCGAAGGGTCGCCAGGTTCACGTCGGTGAGCGGTCCGAGGATTCCCCGCGCCGCTGGTCCCTGCACGGCCACGAGCGCGGTTGCGAGGGAGCCGTCGTCGAGGATGGAGCGGCTCGCCTCGATGCGCTCGACGAGCGCATCGGAGACGACGGGGGCGTTGGAGGCGTTCGCGACGACGAGGAACCGATCTTCGGCAAGTCGGTAGACAATCAGGTCGTCAATGACGCCGCCATCAGGGGCACAGATCATGGAGTAATGGGCGCGACCCACCTCCAGCGACGTCGGGTCCGTCACGAGGGCACCCGCGAGCGCCGGGCCTGCATCAGGGCCCTCGACGAAGAGCTCGCCCATGTGAGAGAGATCGAACAGGCCGGCTCGTTCGCGAACCGCCCGGTGCTCGTTGAGGATCGAGGTGTACTGGACGGGCATCTGCCAGCCACCGAAATCGATCATCCGCGCGCCCAGCGCGACGTGGCGCGACAGGAGCGGCGTGGCGCGCGATCCGTCGGTTGGAAGCGCGATCTCCGTCATGCCCGGGCCCCGCTGGCCCCGGCGATCATGCCGGCGGCTCGCTCGACCAGCGCGCGCTCCGTCTCGAACGTGAGCAGCCCGGGCGCATCCGCCAGCGGGACCCAGCGCACCTCGTCGAACTCGTGGTCGTGGCCGGCAAGGTCGCCGCCGATCGGCTCCATCAGCCAGAAATGGACCGTCTTGTGGATCTTCGCGCCCCCCTGGACGAACACGTACTCGATACGATCGATCGGGGCCACGATACGCACCTCCAGCCCGGTCTCCTCGGCGACTTCACGGAGGGCCGTCTCCTCGAGCGTCTCGAGTGGGTTCGGTGTTCCCTTCGGGAGCGTCCACGAACCGCCGTCGCCCAGGCGACGGCGGTGGCCGACGACGAGATGCAGAACACCGGCGATGGTGCGGACGACAATCCCGCCCGCGGACGTAGCGGTGGCGCGCCTCAGCCGCGCCACGGTGCCGACGCGGCGCGCACGCGACGACCGGGACTCCGGACCTCGAGCTTCGCCCAGCGGACCGCCGCCAGAGGGCCCGCGACACCGGCCGCGCGATGCGGTCGCTCAGGCGTGACCGCGCGCCAGTCGGCGCGCAGGAGGACAACCGGCCCGAGATCCGTCCGGCGAACAATCGTCGGGCGATCCGTCGAGGCCTGGAAGCCCACATGGCGATGGAGGCCGAGGCGGCGTTCCCGGAGCCGCGGCGGTGGCGTCGGGAAACTGGCCGCCGGGCGAACCGCGAACCTCGCGGCGAAGCTTCGCTGCATGTGCAGATCGTAGCGCCTCAGCGGCGATCTGCAAGTTCCGCGCGCAGGCGTGCTGCGGTTTCCGGGGCGAGGCCGCGCCGCGCCTCGGCGATGGCCACCTGGCGCCGCACGAGCGCGCGGTACGTGTCCAGCGTCGCGGGCGCGCCGACCTCGAGCGCGGCAAGGTGGGCCTCGATGGTCCCCGCGTCTCCGCGGACGCCGGGACCAGTGAGGGCGGGCGCGATCCCCAGCGCCCGGGCATTGCCAAGTGCCTGGGCGGTGAGTGGGCCGTAGACGGCCAGCGCGCCGGCTTCGTCGAGGCCGGCTCGCGCCGCGACCTCTGCGATCACGTCGAGGAGCGCGATGAGGCCACCCGCCGCGAGCACGGCGGCAGCGTGGTACGCGGGCTTCGAGCCCGGCGCCAGCCGGACGGGCAACGCACCGATCGACTGGGCCATCTCCGCGAGGAGGTCGAGGATGTCGTCATCGCCCTCGATCGCCACGGTCGCGCCGCGCAGCGCCGCCAGGGCGCGATCCACGTCCGCGAACGCGACCAGCGGGTGGAACGACCCACACGACGTGCCGGCTGCGCGGGCGGCGGCCAGCACCTCGGTGCCGTGCAGGCCGCTCGTGTGGACCAGCGCCTGCCCGGAGTAGAGATGCATGCCGGCGGCGACGTCGGCGATCGCGTCGTCGGGGACGGCGATGATCACGAGATGGCAGTCGTCCAGGACGCTGGCGGGTTCGGCGAACGCCCGGGCGCCGGGGACCAGCCGGCGGAAGCGCTCCCGGCGCGCCGGGTCGCGACTGGCCACGGCGCCCACCTGCCAGCCGGCGGCGGTGAGGGCTGCACCCAGGGTCAGCCCGACCGGCCCGCCACCCACGATCCCGATGATCGGGCGGCCGTCATCCGGTGCCGCCACGTGCGGATGCGCGTGAGCCTCCAGGTGAACCTCGTCGCCGTGTCGGTGCGCCCCCGCGGGCAGCGCAGGGTCGGCCGGTCGTGGGGCGCCGGGGTCGGCCGAGGCCGCGTTCGCGGCAGGCACCACGTCCGTCACTTCCGGATCCACGGCGCTCGCATCCGCTGCGGCCGCGCGGCGGAGCTCCTCGAGCGTCGCCGGATCGCCGGGCGGAGGCGGGGTGGCATCGCTCCAGGCTCGCACGCGGACTCCTCGCTGGGCCGCCGCCAACGCGGGGTCACGCCGCGGCGGGGTACTCTTGGCCGTGACAGCGTAGCGCCCCTCGCGGCCCCCGCGCCGCCCGAGCCACGAACGAGGAACCCGTGCCGACCAGCAACCCGATCGGCGCCCGAGCCAGCCTCGGCCCGGGACTCCCGGATTACGTGCCCCTGGCCGCGCTCGCGGGCGAGGTCGACCTGGAGGGCGCTCCGGTCACGATCAAGATCCTGCTTGAAAACGTCCTGCGCCACGCGGGGCGCGGCATCGTGACCGAAGCGGACCTCCGACGCCTCGCGGGCTGGCGGCCGGGCGCCGGTGGCAACGCGGAGATTCCGTTCGTGCCCGCGCGCGTGATCCTCCAGGACTTTACCGGCGTGCCCGCCGTCGTGGACCTCGCCGCGATGCGGGATGCGATGGCGGCCCTCGGCGGCGACCCCGGCCGGGTCAACCCACTCGTTCCGGCCGATCTCGTGATCGACCACTCGGTCCAGGTGGATCATTTCGGAACCGCCGACTCGTTCGCCTTCAACGTGACGCGCGAATACGAGCGGAACGGCGAGCGCTACCAGCTCCTCCGCTGGGCGCAGCGCGCGTTCACGGGCCTGCGGGTCGTGCCCCCGGGCACGGGCATCGTCCACCAGGTCAACCTCGAGCACCTTGCCACCGTCGTGACGGTCGCCGAGGAGGACGGCCGGTCGCTCGCATTCCCGGACACGCTGGTCGGGACCGACTCCCACACCACGATGATCAACGCACTCGGCGTGCTGGGCTACGGGGTTGGCGGAATCGAGGCCGAGGCCGTCCTGCTCGGTCAGCCGCTGTACCTGCCGATGCCACACGTGGTGGGGGTCCGGCTGCGCGGCGCGCTTCCGAAGGGCGCAACTGCCACCGACCTCGTGCTGACCGTCACGGAGCGCCTGCGGATGCTCGGCGTGGTCGGCTCGTTCGTCGAATTCGCGGGTGACGGGCTGGCCGGTCTCGCGCTCGCCGACCGCGCCACGATCAGCAACATGAGCCCGGAGTTCGGGGCCACCGCCACGATCTTCCCGATCGACGACGAGACGCTCGCGTACCTCCGCCTCACCGGCCGAAGCGCCGAGCTGGTCGACCTCGTGGAGCACTACGCGAAGGCGCAGAGCCTCTGGCGCCTGCCGGGTGCCGGGCCCGAGTTCGACGTGGTCATGGAGCTGGACCTCGCGTCGGTGGAGCCCAGTCTGGCCGGGCCGAAGCGACCCCAGGACCGGGTCCCTGTGCCGCAGACGCGGGCGAGCTTCGAATCCGCGTTCCCGGGCGTGTTGCCCGCCAGCGGGGCGCCGGCCGCCGCGCCGGGAGAAGTCCGCAACGGCTCCGTCGTGATCGCCGCGATCACGTCCTGCACGAATACGTCGAACCCGACGGTGATGGTGGGGGCCGGGCTGCTGGCCGCAAAGGCGGTCGCCCGTGGTCTCCAAGTGAACCCGGCCGTCAAGACCTCGCTCGCACCGGGCTCGCGAGCCGTGACCGCGTACCTGGAGCGGGCCGGGCTGACGGCGCCACTTGCCGCGCTGGGGTTCGCGCTGGCGGGCTACGGCTGCACCACGTGCATCGGCAACTCCGGGCCGCTGAACGAGGCGGTCGCGCGCCAGATCGAGGAGCACGGGCTGACGGCGGTCGCGGTGCTTTCGGGCAACCGTAACTTCGAGGGCCGCATCCACCCGCTCGCGCGCGCCAGCTACCTCGCTTCTCCACCCCTCGTGGTGGCATACGCGCTCGCAGGCCGGATCGACATCGACCTGTCGAGCGAGCCACTCGGCGTTGGGTCCGACGACGCTCCGGTCTTCCTGGCGGACCTCTGGCCGTCCGCGGAGGAGGTCCGGGCGACGATCGCGGGCGCGATCGACGGCGAGCTGTTCCGGTCCGCCTACGCCTCGGTGTTCGAAGGCGATGCCCGCTGGCGGGCGCTGCCGATCCCGGAGGGCGACCGCTACGCCTGGGACGCCGAGTCCACCTACATCGCGAACCCGCCCTTCTTCGCTCACATGACACTGACGCCGGAACCGGTCCGCGACATCGACGGAGCGCGGGTGCTCGCCTGGCTCGGTGACTCGGTGACCACGGACCACATCTCGCCCGCCGGCTCCATCGCCGCGTGGTCCCCGGCCGGCGCCTGGCTCCAGCAGCACGGCGTGGGGCCGCTCGACTTCAATTCGTACGGGGCCCGCCGCGGTCACCACGAGGTGATGATGCGCGGGACCTTCGGCAACATCCGGCTCCGGAACCGCCTGGTGGATGGGAAGGAGGGGCCGTACACCCTGCGCTTCCCGACCGGATCGGAGACGTTCATCTACGACGCCGCGATGACCTACCAGGCGGAGGGCGTCCCGAGCATCGTGCTCGCCGGTCGCGAGTACGGGTCCGGCTCGTCGCGGGACTGGGCTGCCAAGGGCACGCGGCTGCTTGGGATCCGGGCAGTCATCGCGGAGAGCTTCGAGCGTATCCACCGCTCGAACCTGGTCGGGATGGGCGTACTGGCGCTGCAGTTCCAGCCCGGCGAGAGCGCCGCGTCCCTGGGTCTCACCGGGCGCGAGGCCTACTCGATCGTCGGTCTCGCGGACAGCCTGGCCCCACGGGCGCGGCTGACTGTCGTCGCCACGGCCGACGACGCCGACGGAGGGCGCGAGACACGCTTCGAGGTGGAGTGCCGCCTCGACGGCGCGATCGAGGTCGAGTACTACCGGCAGGGCGGGATCCTGCCCGCCGTGCTGCGGCGAATCGCGCGGGAGTCCGGCGCGGTCTGACCCGGATCGCGAGGTGCCCGCGCGGAGACGTCAGGCGCGCCGGGCCGTCCAGCGTCCGTCGCGGCCCTCGACCCGGAGCGCGATCCCGTAGGCGGCGGAGAGCGTCGCGTCCACGAGCACCCCGTCGATCGGGCCGGCCGCGAGGACTCGCCCACCGGCGAGGACCATTGCCTGCCCGAAACCGGGCGGGATCTCCTCCAGGTGGTGCGTCACGAGCACGATGCCGGCCGGTCGGGGCCGCGTTGCGAGCCCCGCAAGGGAATCCACGAGCTCCTCGCGCGCCCGGAGGTCGAGTCCCGCCGCCGGCTCGTCGGCGAGCACCACCTCCGGGTCCGGCAGGAGGGTCCGTGCCAGGAGCACGCGCTGGCGCTCGCCAGTGGAGAGGGTGCCGAAGGTTCGCTCGGCAAGGTCGCCGACGCCCAGCTGCCGCAGCAGCTCGAGCGCGCGTGCCTGGTCGCGCTCCGCGTACGTGTCCCACCACGGCGCCAGTGCACCGGTCCGCGCGGTCACGACGACGTCGCGCGCCCGGAGGCGCGGGTCGAAGCGCTCCGCGAGCGTGGCGCTCGTCAGGCCGATCCGCGGCCGCAGCGTCCTCGCGTCCACTCGGCCGAGCTCGGCGCCGAGCACGCGAACGTGACCGACAGTCGGTGAGAGATTCGTCGCGGCGACCGCCAGGAGCGTGGACTTGCCCGCGCCGTTCGGGCCGACCACCACCCAGCGCTCGCCGGGCATGACGACAAGGTTGGCTTCGGCGAGCAGCCATGCCCCGCCGCGCCGGACGCCGATGCCGGCGAGCTCGAGGATGGGTCCAGAGCCCGTGGCGGGCGCGAGAACGGGTTCGACAGGCACCGGATGATCCTACGCGAGGGCGGGTCGCCGGCGGGCTCGCGTCAGGTTGCGGGCGCACCATGCGTCGCGGGCGGACGTACCATCTGACGGCTCCAGATCGTCTTGTCCGCGCGGAGGCGCCCCGAGATGCGCCGCGCTTGTCGAACCGTCGCCGGAGCCCACACATGCCCACCCGGTCCGGGACCGCCGCCCGCCTTCTCGCCTGGTTCGTCGGCCTCGTGATCCTCGTCCTGGCCTTCGTTCCGACCGGCATGCTGGCGCTCGACTGGCTCGGCCCGGCCGCCGCCGCGACGGCGGCGGCCATCGGTTCCACCGGACCCGGCTCCGCAGTCCCCGCAAGCCCGACCCCGGCCGCCACGGTCACCCTGAACGCCGCGCCGACACCCGTGCCGTCCGCCTCGCCGGCCGCCTCGCCGGCCCCGTCAGCTGGCCCGTTCGCAATGGACACGTACCAGCGCGGCGTCTTCGTCTCCGAGGAGACGAAGACCTCCTGCGCGTCGGCAGCGATCCAGATCGTCATCAATCTCGTGGGGCCGCGGATCGACACCAGCACCGCGTTCCAGCGTCGGATCGCGTCCCTCGCGGCGGACTTCACGACGCACGCCGACTCGATCAACGGCGGCTGGGGCCCGGCTGGGATGGCGGCCGCGATCACGAACCTTTCCGGCGTCCCCTACGAGCTGCGCATCGCTGCGTCGCGAGAAGCCGCGCTCCGTCTCGCCGCCACGGCCATCCGGGCGTCCGGCCGGCCCGTGGTACTCCTCGTCTGGCGCGGCGCCCATGCCTGGGTGATGACCGGCTTCGCCGCCACCGGGGATCCGCGCGCGACGCCGTCCTTCACGCTGACGGCAGCCCGGATCCTCGATCCCTGGTTCCCGCGGGTCAGCAGCATCTGGGGTCCGTCGGCCCCGCCCGATGCGTCGCACGACCCGGCCAACCTGATCCGGAACTACCTGGCCTGGAAGCGACCGGAGGGACCGTACCCGGGCCGGGACGGACGGTTCTTGCTGCTCGTGCCAACGGCGGGTCCGCTTACCAGCGGCTGAGGCACGTTCGGCCTGGCAGGCCCTCGGTGGCGGACCAGCCCTTGCTGCTGCGCCCAGGGAAGCCCGGAATCAGGAGGCCCTCGGAGCATGCCCGAGGACCTCGTTTGCTGCCGCCGCTCTTCCGGCACCCGAGATCCGAAACAAGTTGGCGCTCCCCCGTATCCTCGCGACATGACGAGGGCCTCGGCAATACCGCTCTTGCGCAACCCGATCTTCGCGCGCCTGTGGTTCATCCAGGCCGCAAACCAGGTCGGCGGAAACATGGCGCTCTACGCCATGACCATCCTGGTCTTCGACACGACGCGCTCGAACGCCACGGTCAGCGCGCTGTTCGCGACCTACGTGGTGCCCCAGATCGTGCTCTCCCCGTTTGCGGGCGTGGTCGTCGACCGGCTGAACCTGCGCTGGGCCCTGGTCGGCCCGAACGTGCTCCGCTCGGTTCTCATGGTCGGGCTCGCCCTGACCGGCTCGAACGTGCCGATCCTCCTCGCCCTCAACCTCGGCGTCAGCTTGATGAGCGTGGCCCTGACCCCGGCCGAGGGGTCGATGATCCCGCGGGTGGTGCCACCTTCGCAGCTCGCGACGGCGATGGGGATCTTCAACCTGACCCTCCAGGGGTCGTTCGCGCTCGGATTCGCCTTGATCGGCCCGCTCCTCGTGACGATCTTCGGGCCGTCCGAGGTCCTGGCCGTGGTCGCCGTGCTGTACATCGCGGCGACGATCGCCTGTATTGGCCTGCCCTCCGAGCCGCCGGTCGAGCGCCCTGCCGGCGCGTCACGGCGAGAGGCAGTCACGGAGCCGATCCGCGAGCTGGGCCACGGGTTCGGCGTGGTGCGTGGCGACCGCGAGATCAGCAGACCGATCATCCACCAGGCCGCTGGGGCGGCGATGGCGGGGGTCGTCGGTGTCCTGGGTCCGGCGCTGGCGACGACGGTCGGACTCGAACCCGACCGGCTCGTGGTCGTCGTCCTGCCCCTTGGTATTGGGGTCGTGTTCGGCGTCCTGGGCCTGCGCCGGTTCGATCACGTCGCCCGACGGCGAGCGGCCGAAGCCGGGCTGCTGGCATTCGGTGGCCTGACCGCATCGCTCGCCCTCGTGGCTCCCCTCCGTGGCGCCCTGGACGCGGTCGGTATCTCGGTCATACCGGTCCTCGGCGGTATCGCGCTGTTGGCCGGCGCCGCCTACGCGGTGACATCAGTCTCCGCCCAGACGGCCCTCCTCGAATCGATGCCCGCCGACGTCCGAGGCCGCGTCTTTGGCGTCCTCGCGTCGATCGTCAGCACGGCGAGTCTCATGCCCATCCTGGTCGCCGGTCCGGTCGCCGACCGGATCTCGGCGCCGCTCGTCATCGTCGTGGTCGGCGTGGCGGTCGTCCTGATCGCGATCTGGTCGGCCCGCGGCTTCGGTCCTGTGCGAGCGACCCACTCCTCGAAGGGATGACGTGCACTCGCCGTCGGAGCGCCCAGTACTCGCTGTTCTCGACAATGTCACCGATCCGGACCCGAGGCGTGTCGCCCAGGGCAAGTTGGCACTCGCAATTACCCAAGACCCGTCGAGCTAGCGGGAAACTCTGGGCCAACGCAGCCGTCTGGCTCGTCGGGTTCGTGGGCGAGCGGGCGTCTCATGCGCTAGTGCGGGTGTCCAGTGTCGCGGCGATCCGCCGCGCCCTGGTCCCATCCCGATGTCAGCATGATCTCCTCCTCCCCGGACTGGATCACGCCGACGATTGCCTCGGCCACAGACTCCGCCGAGTGAGCCCTGACCGCCCACGGATCGCCGACCCG
>JADGQG010000044.1 GCA_017882025.1 Chloroflexota bacterium | reverse complement strand
TTGCCCTGTCCCCTTCGCCGGTCCGGATCCGCGGGACCCTTGCCTCGATCATTGACCAGCCGGACGACCTGCGCGACCTGCGCACGTTCCACCGGGCGCTCGCCGACGTCAACCGGCTGCGGATCGTCCGGCGCCTGGCAGAAACCCCGTCGACCGTGACGGAGCTGATCGATCACGTGGGGCTTTCCCAGCCCCTCGTGAGCCACCACCTCAAGCGCCTTCGCGATGCGGGCCTCGTCGTGATGCGGCGGGCCGGGCGCGAAACGATCTGCTCTCTCCGGCCCGGAGCCTTCGATGAGGTCGCCGCACGCGAGCGCGACGTGCTGGGCTACGCCCCGCCGGTCGTGAGCTGAGGAGGGCGGGGATGACGATCTCCAACGACACGCGCGGCCGAGTCAAGAAGCTCGGCGAGCCGATCGCGCTCGCCCTCGGCAGGTTGGGGCTGACGCCGGACGGCCTCACCCTCATCGGGTTCGGCATCACCGCGGTCGGGGCCGTCCTCCTGGCGCTCCAGTTCTGGCTCGCCGGCGGGCTTGTCGTCTTCTCCGGCGGCGTATTCGACATGCTCGATGGGACGCTCGCCCGCGCGACGGGGCGGGTCAGCCGGTTCGGCGCATTCATGGACAGCGTCTTCGATCGCCTCGGTGAGGCGCTCGTCTACGTCGGGCTCGTCGCCGGCCTCCATGCCAGCGGCTGGGTGGACGCCCCAACCTACGCGGCGGCCGCGATGGCCGGCGCCTTCCTCGTCAGCTACGTCCGCGCCAAGGCCGAGGGCCTGGGCTTCTCGCCCGGGACCGGCATGGCGGCGGTCGGGATCATGCCCCGCGAGATCCGGCTCGTGATCCTGTGCGGCGGGCTCGTGCTGGGTGGGCTGATCGGCGCGGACCTGGTGGTGCCCGAGGGTGGGTTCCATGGCGCCGGAGGGGCCGCCCTCCCGCTGGGGATGCTCGTCATCGAAGGGTCCCTCGCCATCATCGCGGTCGGCGCCACCGTCACGGTCGTCCAGCGCGTCCTGCACGTACGCGCGCAGGCAGTCGGGGAGGCCCGCAACCGGGCACGCTGACCATCGAACCACCCACCGATCGACCCACCCACCCCAAGTCCGCAGGAGGCAACAGACGACCCAATGGCCAAGAAGGACGCGAAGCAGGGGAGCACGAACAGCGTGAGCACCAACGGAACCAGCACGAACGCGATTGGCGCCTGGGCCGGGGCGAAGCGCAAGGACGGCAAGATCCGCGTCGCGATCGTCGGCGTCGGGAACTGCGCGAGCAGCCTGATCCAGGGCCGCTACTACTACGAGAACGCCAGGGAGGGGGATTTCGTCCCTGGGCTCATGCACGTGAGCCTCGGTGGGTACCACGTCCGCGACATCGAGTTCGTCGCCGCGTTCGACATCAACAAGACGAAGGTCGGCAAGGACCTCTCCGAGGCGGTCTACGCGTACCCGAACAACACGATCGTCTTCCAGCAGGTCCCGCACATCGGGGTGACCGTGGACCGCGGGATGACCCACGACGGGCTGGGCAAGTACCTCAGCCAGATCATCGAGAAGGCGCCCGGCCCCACGGCCGACGTCGTCGGGATCCTGCGGGAGCGCGAGGTGGACGTGATGGTCTCCTATCTCCCGGTCGGGAGCGAGGAAGCCACCAAGTGGTACGCCGAGCAGGCCCTCAAGGCCGGTGTCGGTTTCGTCAACGCGATCCCGGTCTTCATCGGCCGCGAGCCCTACTGGCAGCGCCGGTTCGCCGAGGAAGGCCTTCCGATCATCGGCGACGACATCAAGAGCCAGGTCGGCGCGACCATCACCCACCGGGTCCTGACCCGCCTCTTCATGGATCGCGGCGTCCGCCTTGACCGCACCTATCAGCTGAACTTCGGTGGCAATACTGACTTCCTCAACATGCTCGAGCGCGAGCGCCTCGAGAGCAAGAAGATAAGCAAGACGAACGCGGTCACGTCGATGCTCGACTACGAGCTTGAACCCGGCAACGTCCACGTCGGTCCCAGCGACCACGTGCCATGGCTGACCGACCGCAAGTTCTGCTACATCCAGATGGAAGGCACGACCTACGGCGACGTGCCGCTCAAGGCCGAGCTCAAGCTCGAGGTCTGGGACAGCCCGAACAGCGCCGGCGTCATCACCGATGCGATCCGCTGCATGAAGCTGGGCCTCGACCGCGGCCTCAAGGGGACGCTCGTCGCTCCCTCGGCCTACTTCATGAAGAGCCCGCCGCAGCAGCTCCACGACGACATCGCCTTCAACCGCGTCGAGGCGTTCATCCGCGGCGAGGACAACGAGACGTTGGTTGGGACGGAGAAGATCGTCGCCCGAACGCTCCGGACGTTTGCCAAGGCGACCGATAAGGTCGCCGCGAAATGACCTCTGTCTCGGTGTCCGGCGCCCCCGGTGGGGCGCCGGACACCGAGGCCCGGAATGAATCTCGCGGATCCCGGAGCACGCTGCCGGCCCCCCATCACCGGCAGGCCCAGGGGCGGCGATTCCGGGCGCGACTCGCCGTCCTCGGGTACCGGGCAGGAGCGTGGATCCTGGGCCGACTGCCGCTGGGCCCGGCCACGCGTGTCGGCGGCTGGATCGCCGTCGCCGTCTACTGGGCGTGGCCGTCGAAGCGTCGGTACGTCCGCGCCAACGCCGCGCGCGTGCTCGGCGTCGCCCCAGACGATCGCCGGGTTGGCCTCCTGGCTCGCGCCGTCTATCGGAACCAGGTCCGCTGGGTCCTGGAGCTCATGCGCCTGTCGCGGCTGTCGCAGGCGGAGCGGGTCGCCCAGATCGGCGACAACGCCGCCGAGCCGTTCCACGCGACGTGGCTCGAATCGAACGGGCTGATCATCGTGGGCGCCCACCTCGGCAACAACGAGGCGGCTGCGGCCGGCCTCGCGGGCCGTGGCTGGCCGATCAACGCCGTCGCCGACGACACCGCCTATGAGGAGCTCTTCCAGCACCTCGCCCGCGAGCGGCGCGGTTGGGGCGTCGGGCAGATCCGGTGGCGGAATCTCCGGGAGGTCTTCCGGGTTCTCCGCCGTCGCGAGATCGTCGGGCTCCTGGTGGACTGGGGCTACCGCCCCGACGGGATCCCCGTCCGGTTCTTCGGCGCCTGGACGCGGTTCCCCGCGGGACCCGCGGTGCTCGCGGCAAAGACCGGCGCGACGATCCTGCCCTTCTGGGTGATCAGGTCCCACGGCCGCCACGCGACCGAGGTCGGCGGGCGGATCACGGTCGCGTCGATGGAGCCGGCGGAGCTCGCCCGTGCGACGCAGGAGATCGCGGCCGCGCTCGAGGCCGGGATCCGGCTGGCACCCGAGCAGTGGTGCGTCTTCAAGCCGATCTGGCCTGACGATCCCGGAGAGGTGGCGCGGCTCGAGTCGCTGGCCGAGACACCGCCCGAGACGGCGACCACCCCGGGTGCCGCGGCGCCACCGAAACCCGCGCCGGCGGGCGTGACGGTATGACGGGCGCGAGAGCATGACGGCGCCGCCGGGCCCGGGCGGCCCGCCCCGCGCGACCCGCGTCCAGCGGCTGCGCGTCGGCCTGCTCGAGGTGGCCGAGTGGCTTGCGAACCGTCTGCCGGCGAGCGTGGTGGGCGGCGCGGCCGACGCCGCCGGCGAGCTCTGGTACCGGGCCACGCCGGCACGTGCCGCGCAGGCGCGGGCGAACCTGGGCCGCGTCGTCGCGCATCTCGCCGCGACCGGCGCGGCGAGCGCGCGCGCGCGCGCCGCCGCCGACGACCCCGCGGCGCTCGAGCGGCTGGTCCGGGCCGCCTACCGGCACGCGGCGCGGACGTACGCGGAGCTGATCCGGGCCAACGCCGTGATCCGCGAGGCTCCGAGCCGGACCCGCATCGAGAACCCCGACGCGGTCGACGCCGCCTTCGCGAGCCACCCGGCGATCTTCGCCTCCCTCCACTTCGGGTCACTCCAGGCGACCGAGGCGGTCCTCCTCACTCGGACCGCCACCACGATCACGGCGCCAATGGAAACGCTCGACGACCCGGCTCTCCAGGCGTTCATGACGCGAGCCCGATCGGCCTCGGGCGTCCGCCTCGTCGGCCTGGAGGTGGCCCGACGGGAGCTCCGAGCCGCGCTCGGTCGCGGTGAGTTCGTCGGCGTCATCGGCGACCGGGACATCATCGGTGGTGGCGTCTCGGTCCCGTTCTTCGGGGCGCCCGCGCCGCTGCCCGTCGGAGCAGCGCTTCTGGCCATCGAGTCGGGCGCCCCGATCCACGTGGCGGCCGTCCGGCGCGTCCGCGGGGAGCGCTACGCAGGTCGCCTGGAGACGATCCTGCCTCCGATCGGCGCCCACGCCACGGGCCCGGGCGCCCGCAGGGCGCGGGTGGAGGCGCTGCTGGCGGAGGAGGCTGCCGTGTTCGAGCGCCTCGTGGCCGACGCGCCCGAGCAATGGTGGACGGTCTTCTTTCCGATCTGGCCGGATCTCGCGCCGGAGCCACGGCGATGAGCGCCGTCGGCACCACCCGTCGATCACCCGGGGGGCCGGACCGCGCGCAGCCGCATGGCCGGGCGGACCTGCACATCCACACGCTCGCCTCGGACGGGACCGATGGCGTCGAGGCAATCCTCGCCTACGTGACGGCGATGACGGACCTCGACGTCCTCGGGATCGCCGACCACGAGCGGATCGATGCCGCGATCGCGGCGCGGACTCTCGCCCGGGAGCGCGGGCTGCGGGTGGAGATCGTCGTGGGCGAGGAGATCACCACGCGTGAAGGGCACCTCCTCGCGCTCTTCCTGGAGGAGCGAGTCCGGCCGTTGCGCTCGATGCGGACGACGATCGGCGAGGTCCACGAGCAGGGCGGCATCGCGATCCCGGCCCACCCGCTCTTCCCTTACCCGCTCTGTGCACAGGGTTGGACGCTGCGGCGACTCCTGGACTCGGGCGATCCCCGCGTCCGGCCCGACGCCCTGGAAGCGTTCAACCCCACGACGTTCGGGCGCCTCGTCCACGAGCGGGTCGGGGCGTTTGCCGCGGCGCACGGCGTGGCCACGGTCGGCAACAGCGACGCCCACGACGCGGCAGCCATCGGCACTGGCTTCACCACGTTCCCCGGGCGGACGGCCGAGGACGCGCGTTGCGCGATTCTCGCGGGCACGACAGGCTGGGAGGGCTCCTTCCACCGGACCACGTCCCAGCTCCCGACCTTCGGGAGGCAGCTCCGCAAGTACGCCCGCGACATGGGCGCTGAGGTCGGCGGGCGCGTGCGGCGCAACGGCACCGGCCGTGACCTGGGCTACCCGGGTGGCCGCTTCCGGCCGCCCCGGCCGGACGACGCGAGTGGCGTCGTGCGACCGCGCGAGGACGCGTCATGAAGATCGGGCTCGTCACGCCGTACGTCTACCCGCTCCCCGGCGGCGTCAACGACCACGTCGGGCACCTCTACGAGGCGCTCCGGGCACGTGGCCACGACGTCCGGATCCTGACCGCCAGCCACGGCCTCCAGCGCAGCTCCGAGGGCGATGTCATCCGGATCGGGAAGGGTTTCTCCGTGCCGTCGAACGGGTCGATGGGAACGCTGACCGTGTCGCCCCGCTATCGGAGCCAGATCCAGGCCGTGCTGGACCGCGAGCAGTTCGACCTCCTGCACTTCCACGAGCCCTTCGTGCCCCTCCTCGCGCTCTTCACGCTGCGCGAGTCCCGCAGCGTGAACATCGCCACGTTCCACGCCTATGCGGGCTATGCGCCCGGCTACCAGCTGGGCGGGAAGATGCTGGGGCCGGTCGCCCGGAACCTCCACGGCCGGATCGCGGTCAGCGCCGCCGCCCGGCACTTCGCCGACCGCTACCTGCCCGGCGACTACAAGGTGATCCCGAACGGAGTGGACCTTCGCCGCTTCGCCCAGGCGGTCCCGATGGCTCGCTGGCAGGATGGCCGCCCGAACATCCTGTTCGTCGGCCGGCTGGAGCCCCGCAAGGGGCTGCTTCCACTTCTCAAGGCGTACCGGATCCTGCGCAAGGGCGGCTGCGACTGCCGGCTCCTCGTCGTCGGCTCCGGGCCACAGGAGCGCGACGCACGCCGCTACGTGATGACGCGCAGACTGCCCGACATCGAGTTCCTGGGCCGCGTCTCGGACGGCGACAAGGTCCAGCTCTTCAAGACCGCCGATGTCTACGCGTCGCCGGCCACCGGCCGCGAATCGTTCGGGATCGTGCTCCTGGAGGCGATGGCGGCCGGGACGGCCATCGTCTGCAGCGACATCCACGGCTACAAGGGCGTCGTGAAGCGGGGCGAGCAGGCGCTCCTGGTGCCGCCCGGCGAGTCGAGGCCGCTCGCCGAGGCGCTCATGCGACTCCTGGCTGACCCGGACCTGCGCGAGCGGATGGGCCAGAGCGGGCTGGAGCGGGTGGTCGAGTTCGGTTGGGAGCGGGTCGCCGCCCGGGTGGAGGCCTACTACGGGTTCGTGATCCGGCGCCTGGCGGCGCAGGGTGCGTTGCCCCGCGACTTCCACGCCGAGGTCCCGCCGGACCCGCGGGGCAGCCCCATCGCCTGAAGGCCTCGGCGGACCGTCACTCGTGCCGGGTGGCGGTCCGCGCGGGTCGCGACCGCCGATGGCGGACGCTCCGGTCAGGCGTCCGTGGGCTCCGCCGGCTCGGCCTCGTCGGCCAGCCGCTCCGCGATCGCGATGCGCCAGACCCAGGCACTGTAGGCCACGATCACGGCCGAGACGATCACCGCAGCGAGCAGCAGGAGCGGCCATGGGCCGGCGAAGGAGACGCTGAACGGCGGGTCCGTGTTGACAGCGAACTGGAACGGGTAGAGCCAGGACGGGAGCAGCCCCTGGTACCAGTTGAAGAGGCCGTTCGGGAGCGGCAGCCCCGACCAGTTCGGGTAGAACGCGACGAAGACGATGGTCGCCGCGAGGACGACCCCCACCGCAAACCGGCGCGGCGAACGGGCCGACCAGGCAAGCCAGGCGATCGGCCCCAGGATCAGCAGGAGGAGGAGCGCCAGGACCTCGCCCGGGATGCTCGGCGTCTCGACCAGCGACGTTGCCGGGAGCAGGAGCGCGGCGGCCACGAGGCTGGCACCGGCCAGCAGGCCCGTCACGAGGATCCGGCGGGCCGCGGCGCCGGTCTCGAGACGATCCGCGCCGGCCCGGATCGATCGGTCCAGCCGAATGAGCTGCCAGACCAGCAGCCCTCCGCCCACCACGAGGACGACGATGAGGCCGACCACCTGGGCCGTCAGGGAGAGCGGCAGGGACGCCGCTGCGGAGCACGCCTGTGAGCCGGCGTTGACCTTCTGGACACCGGCGATCGCGCAGAGCGGGCCCTTGCCGAACCACATCACGACCGGGGCGAGCAGGGCCGCGGCTGCGCCGCCACGCGCCAGCCGCCATGTCCGGGCCGACGGCCCGTGCCAGAGCTCCGCCACGAAGTAGGCGAGGCCCAGGATCACGAACGGGAGCGTCGTGTAGTAGTGGTATTCGAAGGTGGCGCGGTCGATCCGCGCCCACGAGATCCACATGAAGGCGATGACGATCGAGATGAGCGCCAGCCCGAGGCTGCGGCGCCGGTACGCCTGCCACGCGACGAACGCGACGGCCGGGATGGAGAGCCACCAGATGGCCAGGTTCCCGCCGTCGTAGATGGCGCCTGAAGTCGACCCGCCGAAGCCCTGATTGAAGAACCAGACCGGCTTCAGGTCCAGCGGCCAGCCCCACCAGGGCGAGGCGGCCGCGTGGGTCGCCCGAAGGTTGTTGTGGTAGTCATACATCGACTTCGTGAGGTCGAGCAGCGTCTGGCCCGCGTTGCCGGCCGGGAAGGATGCGGTCAACCGGTTGCCCAGGGCGACCCACGGCAGGTACAGCGCGACGTAGACGGCGGCGGGGATCGCGAGCAGCGACACGCCCGTCCACCCGATCGGGATGCCCCAACGCCAGCCGGGGCGGAGCCAACCATCCGGGGCGGACGCGGGCGGCTCCAGCAGCGACGCCGGATCGTCGGGCGCGGGCGGCGGCGCGAGCGGCCCGAAGCCGAGCCGTGCCGCGAGCCAGAAGGCCCCCGTGGCGAGCGCTGCAAGGCCGAAGCACCCGAGCGCGAGCGCGAGGGCCGTCGAGCCCAGCTGGAGCGGGATGGCCGCCAGCGTGATCAACGCCCCGACCGCGACGGGGCCCGCCACCGCGATCCGAACCTCCTCGACGGACCACGCGATCGGATGGAGCACGGTCACGGCGGCAGCCACCAGGGTCAGCCCGATCATGATCGCGAGGAAGGCGAGGTTGCCGCTGGCCGTCGCGCCCGCGGGGACCGAGACGGCCATATACCCAAGGACGGCCGTCGCGGCGGCGAGGCCCAGCACGACCACGACGCGCCCGAGCGCTGACCGGACGAGGATCAGGAGGGCGATCGCAGCGATCGCGTAGAGGGCGACCCATTTCGACGCGAGGCCCAGCCCAAGGAGGACGCCCACCACCGGCATTCCGACCCAGAAGGCGCCCCGCCACCGCCATGCTCCCGTCCAGATCGCAGCGAAGAGCGTGACCGCCGCAACGATGAAGAGCGCCGCGTACGTGTCGTTCATCGCGATGCGCTGCTGGACGAAGAACATCCCGTCCAGGAGGCCGAAGACGCCGGCCAGGATCGCCACGGACCGGCGCCGGAACAGGATCCGCGCAAGGAGGAAGAGGAGGCCGGCCATGAGCGCACCCGCGATCACGCCCGGGAGCCGCCATGCGAACGCGTGCTGGCCGATATCGACGGATGCGGCCTCCCCGTCCGCGGCGAACACCAGGAGCTGCTGGCGGTCGCCGGACGGGTAGTTCGGCGCCTCGTCGACCGCCCAGGCCGCCGGCTGGAACGGCAGTCGGGCATCGGCGAAGACACTGTTGCCCTTCGGCTCCACGACATAGATCGTCCAGCCCGATCCGTCCGGAGTCCGACCCAGCGCGTGGACGATTTGACTGGCGTGATCGAAGGTGACTCGCGAGATCGGGCCGGGCATCCAGACGCTGGTCACGTTGGAGTCCGGGGTGCCGATGGCCGGCGCGCTGCCGTCGGTCGGGAGGCGGATTGGGACGAGCGCCGCGCCGCTCGCCGCGTAGAGCATCGGGACGCTGGCGCCCTCGACGCGGGTGACGCTGGTCGCGCCGCCGACCAGCGTCACCCGGCTGGTCACCACGCCGCTCTGGGGTTCCACGAACGCCACGCCTGCGGTGTCCGCCACCGCCACCCGGGGGACGCCCGTGATGCTGAGACCGGTGAGCGTGCCGCCCGCAATGGCGGCGTCCAGCTGGGTTCGCTGGTCCTTGATGTCGGTCGTGATGGTCACCCGCGTCGCGTCCGAGCGGAGTTGCTTCTCGTACGTGGCGGCCGTCCCGCCGAGGATCCGGGCCAGCTGGGCTGCGACGCCGGTCGGGTCGTCCACGGTCGCCGGATCCGCCACGAGCGCGTCCACGGTGCCGGCGTCCACGACCTCCGCGCGGCCGGGCAGGCTGAACGAGGCGAGCTGCGTGCCGCTCCCTGTATCGAGTGACACGAGCGTATCGCCGGGCGTCCCCGCGATCAGCGTCGACCCGCCGCCCGTCACCCAGAGCCGCTCCACCGCGCCGCCGGCCGTCGCAAAGGGGTCGAGCGTGACCGGGGTCGGGGCGCCGGCATCGCCGGCCCGCAGGTCGCCGGCGCTGACGGTCGTGTCGAGGGTCAGGACGTCGCCCGACGCCGTGCCGATGTAGAGGCGATGGCCAGTGGCGTCGAGCGCGACGGCCTGCGCGCCCGGCAGCACGAACGTCGCCAGGCGCTCGCGGGTGAGCAGGTCGAAGACGCGGACGTCGGCTCCGCTGGCCACGTAGAGCCGGTCACCACCCTGGAGCGGGGCTCGGTCGGCTCCCGCCGGCTCGTCCCAGCGCGGCTCGATCGCGACATCGGCCACCGGCGCACCGAGCTGGCTCGTCGCGGTGACCGTGTCGTCCCCGAACGCGACGAGCCCGCCGGCAATCGCGTACTTCGCGAGATGCGGATGCGTGTACTCGTAGATCGCGTGCGGCTGACCGTAGCGCCAGTCCTGGAGGAACTCGGCCGCCGTCCGGGCATGGTAGACCTCGTCGAAGTGCATCAGCGCCGGCTCGCCGAGCCGGAAGGTCCGCAGGAAGAGCGACGCGATGACGAGCACCACGATGAACCACAGGTCGAGCCGGTCGAGCCGGCCGCCACCCTCACGATCGAGGAGGCGCGAACGATCGAAGCTCGCGCGACCGGCGGCGGCACGCGCGCCCCCGGCCGCCCGGCTGAGGGCCGATGCGACTGTGAGCCCTCCGACCGCCGGCGCCTCGACCGCCGGCGCGGCGACCGGCGCATCCCCGGGATCGTCCGCCACCGACGCCGCGGTGGCGTCTATCTCGTCCGCCGTCGGGCGAACCAGGAACGAGACCCCCGCCAGCAACCCACCCGCGTGGAGGACGGCGCCGCTCGCCACCCCGTTCCACGAGCGGATTGCCTCCCCCAGCTGGGCCCCGAGCCCACCGAACGCGGCGAGCATCGGGTCCAGCCCCAGGTTCGCGTAGAACGGCGTGGTCAGAACGCCGTAGAGATTCGCGGTGTTCGCGATCGCGAGCACCAGGTACACCGCGGCCCAGCGGGGGCTCACCGCCAGGAGGACCGCACCGAGCGCGAAGAACGGGAAGAGATAGCGCTCGTGGACACGCGTCGGCAGGACGAAGAAGGCGATCGCCATCACGGTCAGGGCGACGAGAAGCGTCCGCCGATCGTCGCGGCGCCAGATCATCGCGGCGAGGAACCCGATCACGCCGATCAGCAAGGCGCTGCCGATCACGATCGCCGGCACGCCGAACACGAGGAACCCCGCGCCACCGTCCGCGCCGGCCACCGTGGCGTCCCGGATCCACGTCCCGTTCAGCGCCAGGCCCGCCCCGTCCTGCGCGACGAGGGCCCACGGGTTGAACGCGTTCACCGTCAGCCACGGGTAGCCGGCCGCGGTGTCGAGGATCTGGCGGAGCAGCCCCACGATGGTCAGTCCGAAGGGAAGGCACAGGAGCTGGGCGGTCGCCAGCCCGACCAGCGTCGTCGTGAGCAGGCGGCGCGGCCCGTGGCCGGGCGGCCGCGTGACGAGGTTGCGGCGCAGGATCAGGATCGCCGCGAGCGGGATCAGGATCCCGAACTGGGGCTTGATGATCGCCGCCACCGTGGTGAGGAGCGCGGCACGCTCGTCGCGGCCACGCCACAGCTCGCGCACCGCAAGCAGCATGACCAGGGTCCCGACCGAGTCGACCTGGGACCAGACCGCGCTGTCGAACCAGGTAACCGGCACGAAGAGGACCACCGCGGCGGCCGCGAGCGCGGGGCGCCGGCGCGCGCCCAGGTCCGAGGCGAGCAGGAAGACCGCGACCGCAAGCCCCAGGTCAGCCAGGATCGGCGGCAGCTTCAGGAGGGCGCCCGGTGCGGCGCCGGGCCCGCCCAGGAACTGCGCGAACAGGCCCAGGGCCCACAGGACGTAGAGATAGCCGGGGGTGTAATCGATGAAGATCGAGCGATCGTAGATCCCGAACGGCCCGTTCTTCGCGAGCTCGACCGCCCAGCCGTTGAACGAGTTGACGTCCACCTTGAACCCCGACCCGGGCAGGAGGACGTATGCGATGATGAGCCGAAGGGCGAGGCCGAGCGCGAGAAGG
>JADGQG010000043.1 GCA_017882025.1 Chloroflexota bacterium | reverse complement strand
GCCAGCGATCGCGCCAGGAGTGCCCACACCAAGCAGTCGCTGAAGTCCCTGAAGGGTTCAACTTCCTCGATTCGGGGTCTGCTGCACCGGTAGCATGCGATCTCCGCAACCGGAAGGAGCCCAATGCTGTTCTCACTCCTGTACTTTCTGGTCGGCCGTCTCCTCGGGGCCGGAGGTCGTCGAGCAGAGGAGCGGGACATCGAGCTCCTGGTGCTCCGGCACCAGGTGAAGGTGCTGCAGCGGCAGGTCAAGCGTCCCAGGCTCAACCGTCTCGACCGGGTCCTGTTCGCGGCCGCGAGCACGAGGTTGCCGAGAGGCAGCTGGTCGTCGTTCATGGTGCGGCCGGAGACGCTCCTGCGGTGGCATCGGGAACTCGTCCGGAGGAAGTGGACCTATCGGCGGATGGGGCACCCCGGACGCCCGCCGGTCGAGCCCGATCTTCGGGCCCTCATCGTCCGGCTCGGCCGAGAGAACCCCCGCTGGGGGTACCAGCGGATCCGCGGGAATCTGCTGAAGCTCGGGATCAGGGTCTCCGCGACGACGGTCCGGACGATCCTGCGGCGATCTGGCCTGGACCCTGCTCCCCGCCGGACAGGCCCAACCTGGACCGAGTCCCTGTGGTCACAGGCGTCGGGGATCCTCGCGACCGACTTCTTCACCGTCGAGACGATCGGCCTCAAGACGCTCTACGTCCTGTTCTTCATCGAGCTCTCGACGCGGCGCATGCACCTGGCCGGCGTTACCGCGCACCCGGACTCCGCGTGGGTCACCTGAGCAGGCGAGGAACCTCGCGATCGAGGAGCGGCTGTCCGGTGTTCGGTTCCTCCTGCGCGACCGGGACACCAAGTTCTCGGGATCGTTCGATGCGGTGCTCCGCGCCGAGGGCGTCCGGGTCATCCGAACGCCGATCCGGGCGCCTCGGGCGAATGCCTTCGCAGAGCGGTTCGTGCGGACCGTGCGCCGTGAGTGCCTTGACCACGTCCTGATCTACGGTCGTCGGCATCTCGAGCGAGTGCTCAGGGCCTACGTTGCGCACTACGTAGCGGAGCGACCACATCGGGGACTGGGCCTGGCCGTACCCGCCTCTGACCGAACACCGCAGGTCCGGCGGACGACCCGAACGCCGGTCGAACGAAGGGACGTGCTTGGCGGCCTGATCCACGAGTATCGGCGAGCGGCGTGACCAGGATTGTCGAACCCCTCAGGGTAGCCGAGGGCCTGGTGGGGGCGGACGGTGTTGTAGACGGTTTCCCAGGCCCGGAGCTCGACCTGGAAGGCTTCGAGCTCGGGCTCGGCGGTGGCCACGTCGCACGGAGTGCGCGGTCCGGCATGGGATTGCTGCGGCGTTGTCGGAGGAAGTCGGAACATCCACGAGTGGTCTGGGCGCGAGGGCGAAGTGAAGTTCCCCGCTGAAGATGAGACTGGCTACCGTGCTCGTCATCGAGGAGGGCGCGGATGCCGGAGGTTCAGCGCCCGTGTACGCGGCCCGGCCGCGCATCGCGAGCATGCCCTTGGTCTCCTCGGCCGCCTTGACGGCCACGTCGGCTGACACACGTGTCGGTCATAGGACCGGCCCCAGCATCCAGGGCGCGAACTCCTCGTCGCCCAGGCCCTGGGCCTCGCTCTTGGTGCGCTTGCCGCTCGCCACCGCGAGCACCTCGTCGAAGATGGCGCGCCCGACCTCCTGGACGGGGGTGCCGTCGAGGACGACGCCCGCATCGAGATCCATGTCCTCTTCCATCCGGCGATACAGAGACGAAGTGGTCGCGATCTTGATGCACGGCGAGGGCTTGCACCCGTAGACGGAGCCACGGCCAGTGGTGAAGGCGCAGATCGTCGCTCCACCGGCCACGATCCCGGTGAGAGAGACCGGATCGTTGCCCGGCGTGTCCATGAGCACGAGGCCGCGACGCGACACCTGCTCCGCGTAGCGGTACACGGCGGTGAGCCGCGTCGATCCCGCCTTCGCGACGGCGCCGAGCGACTTCTCGAAGATCGTGGTCAAGCCCCCAGCCTTGTTGCCCGGCGTGGGGTTGTTGTCGATGGTCGCCCCATGGGACGCCGCATAGGCCTCCCACCACCGGATCCGCTCGATCAGTGCCTCGCCAACCTCGCGACCCACCGCCCGTTGCGCCAGCAAGTGCTCCGCGCCGTAGATCTCGGGCGTCTCGCCCAGAACCGCGGTCCCGCCCTGGGCGACGAGCAGGTCGACGGCGACCCCGAGCGCCGGGTTGGCGGTGATGCCGCTGAACCCGTCGGAGCCGCCGCACTGAAGTCCCAGCACGAGGCTGGATGCTGGGATCTCGACGCGTCGGGCGGCTGCTGCGACCGGCAGGAGCTGGCGGAGCACCGAAAGGCCTGCCTCCACCGTGCGGCGGACCCCGCCTTCCTCCTGGATCACGAGCACGGGCGGTCCCTCGACCTCGCCGGGGCACCACAGATCCTGGCGTTCGATGAGTCGACGCGCCTGGGCGACCTCACACCCGAGGCCCACGATGACGTATCCGGCGACGTTCGGGTGCCGTGCGAACCCCGCCAGTACACGCTCGAGCTGCAGGTGCTCCGGGCCGTTCTCCGGCATGGCGCATCCGCCCTTGTGCGTCAGCGCGAGCACGCCATCCACCGACGGGTAGGCAGATAGCTCGTCGGCAGTGATCCCGTCCGCGATTCGACGGCTGACCGATGCCGAGCAGTTGGCCATGCTGATGACCGCCACGTAGTTGCGCGTGCCCACCCGCCCGTCGGGGCGCACATAGCCAAGAAACGTGCGTGGTGTGGCACCCCCGCTCGCGGCCTCCGGCGCCGCGCCCCCGGCGGTCGCAACGGCGTACGTCCGATCGAACGCGCCGACGGCGCAGTTGTGGCCGTGAACGTGGCTCCCTGCCTGGATCTCCCGTGTCGCGACGCCAATCGGCTGACCGTACTTCCGGATCGGTGCCCCCATCGGTATCCTCACCAGGCTGACCTTGTGCCCCGCCGGGATCGGGTCAAGCACGGCAACCTCGAGGTCGCCGAGGCGGATCGAGTCCCCGGCCGCGAGCGGCGTCACGGCCACCACAACCTCGTCCTCGGGGGCGAGGCGCAGGACAGCGGCCGAAGGTGGGTGCCGGTTCGGGCTCACCATTCCCCGATGATCACTCCGGCCCTGCGTGGTCCGTGCACGCCCACCGCGAGGTCGCCCTCGATGTCGGCGCTGCGGCTGGGGCCACTGACGAGGTTCACCGCCGATGGCGGGTCACCCTCCCGCGCCATGTATTCGGCGAGGAGGCGCAGGCCGTCGGGGACGGTCCTCACAACCTGCGACGGGCGCACGAGCGCCAGGTGGGCCGTCGGCAGCAGGCTCGGCAGCCGACCGGTGGCGGGCGTCGCGTAGAGCGCGATCGTCCCCGTCTCTGCAACGGCCCAGGCGCACGTGGTGATCCCGAGGTCGCTTGCCGCGGCCAGGGTCACCAGCTCCGCCTGTGTCCGGGTAACCTCTTCAGCGCCGGGAACGTCACCGGCGGCAGCCGCGCCGTTGGTGCCTGCGGCGGCCTCCCCTGCGCGAGCGCCCGTCGGCCAGGGAACGTGCTCCCAGCCCTGTTGCGCCAGCAGCCCCGGCAAGTCCAGAGACGCGAGGTCGGCCGTCGACCAGGCGAGCACCCGACAAGAGGTCGCCGGCCCGCCGTCCTCGACCATGATCCTGGCGGCCTCGACGATCGTGCGACGGACCTCGTCTCGCCCGCCGCGGACGATCCAGGCATCGCCTTCCAGACCCCGCCAGCTCTCGACGAACTCCGCCACAAGTGCGTCGCGCCCGCTCGCCTCTGCGAGTGATCCTGCGCTGGGTTTGCGGGTCACGACCCGGTCCTCGAGGCACGCCGCCGCGCCCACCACTCGTGGAACGACTCCCTGGCGAGCGGAGGCGCGTTCCGGGTGGCCGTCCAGCCTCCCACGAGGCCGGGCGCGCCCTTCAGCCGGCCGTCCCGGACGTAGACCCGCTGGCCCAGGCGGGCGATGCGGCCGGTAAAGCGGAAGCCTGCCGGGTTGGCCCAGAACCGCCCCCAGAGCTCGAAGGTCAGCCGGTCCGACCACGGCTCCATCCCGCGCTCGACCTCGGTCCGTCGCAGGGCCAGGATGTGGCGGGGCAGGTCGATCTCCATCGGGCAGGCGTCGGCGCAGGCGTAGCACAGGGCGCAGGCCGACTTGGGCAGCTCGGGCGCCCGCTCCAGCCCGCCCAGGAGCGGGGTCAGCACCACGCCGATGGGCCCGCTGTACATGGTCCCGTAGGCCTGGCCGCCGATGGTGCGGAAGACCGGGCAGACGTTGAGGCAGGCGCCGCAGCGAATGCAGGCGAGGATGTCCACGAACTCGGTCCCGAGCAGCTCGTGGCGCCCGTTGTCGAGCAGGACCAGGTGGAACTCCTCCGGACCGTCGAGCTCGCCCTCGCGTCGGGGACCGGTGATGAAGGTCGTGTACGTGGACAAGCGCTGGCCGGTGCCGCTGAGCGCGGGCTGCTGGAGCAGGTCAGCGAGATCTGCCCAGGTCGCGACGATCTTGTCGATGCCCACCACCGCGATGTGGACCCGGGGCAGCGATGTGGTCATCCGACCATTGCCCTCATTCGTGATGAGCACGAGCGTCCCCGTCTCGGCGACGAGGAAGTTGCCGCCGCTGATGCCCATGTCGGCGGCGAGGAAATCCGCCCGCAGCTGGCGCCGCGCGAAGGCGGTCAGCTCGGGCGTGGCGTCGCCCACCGGCGGGTCGACCGCGCACGCGGCGGCCTCCTCGTCGAAGAGGGCCCGGACCTGCTGCCTGGTCTTGTGCGAGGCCGGCACGAGGATGTGAGCGGGACGCTCGCCGGCCAGCTGGATGATGTACTCACCAAGGTCGGTCTCGCGGACGTGCAGCCCGGCGTTTTCGAGCTGCTCGTTGAGGGCGATCTCTTCGGTGGCCATCGATTTCGACTTCACGACTCGCTGCACGCCCCGTCGCCGGGCGACGTCGAGGACATAGCGGCCGACGTCGGCCGGGCCGGCGGCCCGCACCACGTGCCCGCCGCGCGCCTCGACCCGGCGCGTCAGCTCGTCGAGCAGCGCGTCGACGCGCGCCAGCGAGCCACGTCGAGCGATGACGGCACGCTTCCGCATCGCCTCAGCTGCGGGGTAGGTCGCGAAGACGGCCTCCTTCTTGACCGCGAGACTGCGGGTGCTCTTCGCCACGGCGGCCCGCATCGCCGGGTCGGCGAGGGCCCGCCGCCGCCGTTCCGGCCAGGTGGCCCCGGCCGGAGGCAGCTCACCGGGCATCGGGGTCCGCCTCCTGGCTGCGCGCGGTGCGCTCGATGTCGGCGGGCGTGAGCCGATGCCGGTCCGCGAGATCCACGGCCTCGGCAAGATGCAGCATGGGGAACGCGTCCCCCTGCCTGTCGAGGCGCCCGCCGAGCTGCATGAGGCAGCCCAGGTCCGCGCTCACCAGGCAGGTCACACCGTCGCCCCGGGCCGTTGCCAGGTTGGCCAGCTTTGCGTCGGCCATGGCCGCGGAGATGTCCGGCTCGAGCAGCCCGAAGCTTCCCCCGAACCCGCAGCACTGCTCCGCATCGTCCAGCTCCACGGGCTCGACACCGGCACGGCGCAGGACGCTTAGCGGCGCCTCCGTGGCACCGAGCAGGCGGCGCATGTGGCAGCCGGTGTGGCTGGCGACCTTCAGGGGGGTCGAGCTGCCAGAGGCGCCAGCGTATCCCGGGCCACCCGACGAAGCCGGGCCGCCCGATTCGGCGCGGGTCCCGACCCCCTCTGGCCCCGGCACGGCCTGGCGGTCGAGCCACTCGCTGAGCTCGACCACGCGGTCGGCAAGCGCCTCGGCCCGGCGGCGCCAGCGCGCCGCGGTGGCCGGCGTCCGTCCCCTCTGCAACGCGTCGCGCTCGAGGAGGTCGGGCATCTCGTGCTTGATCATCGCCGCGCACGAGCCGGAGAGCGCGATCACCGTCGGCGGGTCGGCCGACGGACTAGCGGCGTCGCTGGGCTCGAAGGCACGCACGAGTTGCCGGCCCATCGCGGCGGCCTCGCGGTGGTGACCGGCGTTGTAGGCGAACTGGCCGCAGCAGGATTGGCCCCCGGGAAACTCGACCTCGACGCCGCGGCGCTCCAGCACCTGGACGGCCGCGACGCCAGCTCGCGGCCGGAAGAGATCCACCATGCAGGTCACGAAGAGTTGAGCCCGCACCACCGTTTCACGCCTCGCGGTGACGGTCATTCAGACCAGACGGGCCATGCCCGACGCAGTCCGATTCGAAGCCCTCGGGTCCCGGTCGACCGGGACCCGAGGGCTATGGTTCGGGCGGCTACTTCTTGTTGCCGGCCGCCAGGTCGTACGAGACGTAGACCATGTGGGTCCGGGTGTTCTCGTAGAGGCCGTGCTTTCCGTCGGCGCCCCCGATGCCCGACTTTCGCCAGCCCGCGTGGAATCCCTGCATCGCCTCGAAGTTCTCGCGGTTGATGTACGTCTCGCCGAACTTGATCTCCTTGCAGGCGCGCATGGCGACGTCGAGGTTCGTCGTGTAGATCGACGATGTGAGGCCATAGACGGAGTCGTTCGCGTAGGTGATCGCCTCGTCGAGGTCGTCGAAGGTGACGATCGGCATGACGGGCCCGAAGATCTCGTCCCGAACGATCGGCATACCCTGCCGGCAGTTGCCGAGCACCGTGGCCGGGTAGAAATAGCCCTCCGGCCTGCCCGCGTCCCGCTTGCCGCCGGTGAGGACCGTGGCGCCGTCGGCAACGGCCTGCTTCACGCGACCCTCGACGAGCTTGAGCTGATCCCCGCTCACGAACGGACCCATGTCGAGTCCTTCGTCGACGAGGGGATCGCCGTATTTCGTCTCGCTCATCGCCTTGACGAACTTCTCGGTGAACTCGTCGGCGACGCGCTTGTCCACGTAGACGCGATCGGCGCAGTTGCACACCTGGCCGGTGTTGATGACGCGGGATGCCTTGATCGACTCGACGGCGAGGTCCATGTCGGCGTCGGCCATGACGATGGCCGGAGCGCTGCCGCCCAGCTCCAGGTTCACCTTGATGATGTTCTTCGCGGCAGCTTCCATAACCCGGACGCCCGTGTCGACGCTGCCGGTCACGCTGACCATGCCGATGCTAGGGTTCGAGGCGAGCTCCTGCCCCACGACGGCACCGGACCCGCAGACGAGATTGAAGACACCGGCGGGGAGCCCAGCCTCTGCCACGGCCTTGGCGAACTCGCCCGCGTTGTTCGGCGTGATCGAGCTCGGCTTGATGACGATCGTGTTGCCCGTCAGGAGGGCCGGTGCAACCTTGCGCGCGATGACGAAGAAGGGGAAGTTCCAGGGCACGATGCCACCGATGACGCCGATGGCGTGCCGGAACATGAGGATGTGCTCGTTCGGCCGATCGCTCGTGACGACCTCGCCCTCGAGCCGGCGGGCCCACTCGGCCATGTAGTCGATGTAGTCCGCCGTGAAGCCCGCCTCGACCCGGGAGAGGCCAAGAACCTTGCCCTGCTCCTCGGAGATCACCCGCGCGAGGTGCTCGGGATCCTTCCGGAGCGCGGCCGCAATCTTGCGCAGATACCCGGCGCGCTCGATGGGCGCCAGCTTCTCCCAGTCGCCCTGCGCCTTCTCGGCGGCGCGGATCGCCTCCCGGGTGTCCTCGATCGACGAGTCCGGGACCTCCGAGACGATCTGCCCGGTGGACGGGTTCTCCACCTTGACGGTCTTGCCGCCCTGGGCGTCCACGAATCGCCCGTCGATGTAGTTCTGGTACCGGCGCAATGCGACGGCCGTGGCCATGGCAACCTCCAACTGGGACCATGCGGTGAGCGCCCTCGAGTCTGGAACCGCCCAGCGTCGAGTTGCCAGTGCCGTAGGTCACCGGGAGTCGCGCCGTGCTGCGCTCCGTCGAGACTCAGGCCCCGGGTCCGCTCCATCGTCTCCACGCCGACTGCCTCAGAGCTCCGCCTCCACCCCGGCCATCAAGGTCGGCAGGTCGACCGACAGCGCCCGGGCCAGCCGGTCGACGTTGACCATGCCGACGTTCCGACGCCCGCGCTCGACATCGCTGATGTAGCGGGGATGCAGACCGGACTCCTCGGCGAGACGCTCCTGCGAGAACCCGCGCTCAAGCCGGAGCGTGCGAACAGCATGCCCGAGGGCGACCAGAACGTCGGGGGAAGAGTCGACGGGCACCTCTCGACGCTGCGGGAACGCGATCAAGGTCACCACGAGTGGGTTCGGCCGGTGAGGACCGAGTACGCTCAGCCGGTGTCCCGGTAGCGTCCCCATGCCAGAGGCCCGTGCCTGCTTGAGGGAAGGTGGCCATGCGTCGTCGCATTAGGCTCGTCGCCGCGTGCTTGGTGGTGGCGGCGCTCGTCGTCTGTGGGTGCGAGTCGGCGGTCACCAAGCCGTCCCCCTCCCTCGCCGCAACCCCGGTTCGGGTGGACGTGCCCATTCCGAGTCCCGATCTCCGCCGTAACCCGCTTGCTGCGTTTGACCCGCTGGCGCTCGCACAAGCCGTCCCCGGAGGGTCACCATGTCGGACGTTGGCGCCCATCAATCCGAACTCCGTCTATGGGACCGACCGCCACTCTTCTTGGGCCATCGGCTGCCCCCATGCCAGCGGTGATCGGACCATCTACTTCCTCCTCGCGGACGCGATCAAGGCCACCCTTGAGCACGGCGGTGTCACGGTCCTGTCCTCGCACGGCACCACGAACGATGCACCCGGGCCGCTGGAGAATGACTGGCTGCTGGTGGGCAACGGTGTCGTGGCCTTCGCCCGGATCATCGCCTTCGACGACGGGTCCATGCTCTCGATGGCGGTCACCCTCGACACGGGAACCCAGTAGCGCGGGGCGGCCATCTATCCGCAGGAAGGCAGGACGGAGGGCGCGACCTGAGCCGGACGGCGCGAGGCAGCGTTGCGCTGGCGGCAGAACATGTGCCGCTGGGCTGAGATAGCCCGCTGTGGGCGGCGACGGGCGGCCAAGCGCGATGGTGCCGGAGGGTCGAGCTTGTGCGCCACGGCCGGTTGGTAAGTCGCTCGCGACCCTCCACCCGCATCTCGTCCGGGAGTGGGACGCGGCGGCGAACAGCCCGCTGCGGCCGGACCGGATGAAGGCCACCTACGACAAGGCGGTCGGCTGGATCTGCCCGGAGGACCCGGAGCATCCGCCGTATCGCACGTCGCCCTTTACGCGGGGGAAGAAGCCAGTCGGCTGCTCGCTGTGTCGGCGGCGAGCGGAATCGGCGTCAGTGCGGGCGGCCTGACCGCTACGCGGTCGGCGCGCTGTCCGCCGATGATCGACGGCGCTCTCGCCGCATGATGTCTGCGTATACGAGTCCGCCGAGAAGGACGATGACGCCGACAACGATTGGGTTCGTCTGGGCCGATTGGCCGAGCAGCACACCGGCAACGAGCGACACGGCCAAGTAGGCGATCACAAGAGATCCGATTCCCCGCGCCCACAAGAGACATTCGGCCCGAATTCGCAGACGACTCGGTCAACCTCGTCCTCCTCTCCAATCTGTGGTCTGGATGCCCTTGCCGGAAACAGCCTCGGACTGAGGAGTGGCCATCGTGGACATGATGGCGCTAGGTGGCCCGGTGCGCGTCCCATCCTTCGAGGAGAGCGGAGCGCCCGGTGCGGAGCCGGGGGCCATGCTGAGTCTGGCGGTCGCCGCTTATCGCTCACTTGTCCCACGACCGGCCAGGCCATCCGGCAATCCGTCCCGGACGTAGCACCCAAACGGCTCCTTCGACGAACGTGGGCGTAGGATCATCCCGACGATGGACGACGACTGGCGGACCGACAACGGGCTCACGTCGTTGAGGTCGAAGATCTACGCGCTCCTGCCGGCCGGCTGGACGTTCTACGGCCCAACCAGGCTCCGGGATGGCACATGGCGGGTCGGCTGTCGACCCCCGAATGGCCCCGTTGAAGCGGGATGCGTCGCGGCCAACCGGGACCTCGCGATGGCGTTCCGACTGCTCGCGGACGAGATCCGCGGACGTCGTCTCTCGCCAGGGTTGTCGAACTAGGCGCCTTGGCTAGCGCGCTACGGGGCACAACGTGGCCCGGCGGTGCGTGGACGGACGCTGCCGGGGCCGTGCTTACGTACTCCCCGGGCAAAGACACGCCCCGCCGGCCCCCCAGGGCGCGACGGGGCGAGGGAGATAGCGTCGAGAGGCGCTGCTACCTGTATTGACGCCCAGATCGGCGTGTTGGTTTCGGGCAATGGCCCCCGGGCGCCCGGAAGCTCAGTCCCTTGGCGCGTCACCACCACAATCCGGAACGGAGCGCCCGCTGCGGAGCCGGGGCGCATACGTCGGCCGACGCCGCCGTTCGCTCGATTCCGGCAAGACGGTCCACTCGCTGGTCATAGCATCGAAGGCGAGGACGGCCCACGACGCGGCGCCGCTTGCCGCGGTGCCCGGATGCACCTGGTACTTTCGTCTGCCATTGAAGGGAACGATCGCGGGTGTCATCGTCGACACGCGAAGCCTCGGCGAAGGTCCGATCCCGAGGGCCCAAAGCGGTCGCCGGGGCTTCGCTCCAAGGGGCCCGTTCCGATGAGCATCCTGATTCTGTCCACGCCGGTTGCTGGTGCGTCAGACGAACATGATGAGGTGGTCGCGGCCAGGCTCGAGCTGCTCATCGCTCGGCTGGTCGTCAAGCAGGTGTCTGGTCAGATCGGCTACTGGGCAGCGTTCGCCGATGAACGTGCGGTGAGCCACTACGCGTTCACCAGCGATCCGACATACGCCGACCTCTCGCCCGAGAATGCCGCAAGTCGGGCTAGAGCCGTTGTCGGCCTGGGTCGTGCCATCGAGCGCCAGCGCGCCATGCTCGAATCGGTCGCGCCCACTCCGGTGGCCGCTAGACGGCGGAGATGAGGATGCGGATCGTGGCACGCATGCTCGGTCGGCTCGCCCTGGCCCTCGCTACCCTCGTGGTCCTCGCGAACGTCTTCGGCATCGTGCTGATCGCCCTCGGAGTGGGGCACCAGACATAGCGCCCGCCCCGCCGGGGAGGGCATCGGGGCGGACCCGCGGACTGTCGGTGCAGAACGCCACGATTGCTGCGAAACGGAGCACCCCCGGTCGCCCTGTCCGCCTCCATCCTCCGGCGAGAGCGGAGCGCCCAATGCGGTGCCGGGAGTCAGGGTGTCCTATCTGGCGCCCGTCCAGGAGTGCCTCGTTCAGGGCGCCGGATAGACCCACTGATCGACGACCTTGCCGTCGCTCAGCCTGACGACGTTGAGAATCGGCGCCGCGGCCTGGCCCGTGCTCTCGTAGGTGCCGAACCAGGCGACGAAGTTGCCCTCCCGGATCGGAGCCGTGGTGTTCGTGACCTTGAAGCCCTGTGCGATGTAGTTCGACACCTTCGCCTGGATGTTCGCGAGGCCCGTGGTCGTCAAATTGAGGATCATGTCGTGGAACGTCGCGTTGGGTGCATAGAGCGGCACGACCTTAGCCGTGTCGTAGGTGGTGCTCCACGCAGTCGTCAGGTCGTTCGCCAGCGCCTGGTCCGGGTTGGCGGGGGCGCTTTGGCTCGCCTTGATGAAGTACCCGGCCAAGCCCCCGACGAGCGCCACAACGACCACCAGTACGCCGATCCCCAACCAGCCGAGATGGATTCGCGAGGTTCCCCGGACCGGGACGAGAGCGTGGGCCATGACGCAACCTCC
>JADGQG010000178.1 GCA_017882025.1 Chloroflexota bacterium | reverse complement strand
CAAGAGGTCGGGCTCGTCCCGACCATCTCCCGGATGATGATCACGCCCATCCGTGCCCTCCCTGCCCCCATGCCCGCCGGTCTGCGGAGTTCCGCGACCAGCGACGGAAGTTTAGGCGAGCGAGAGGCGCCGGCGTGCGAGTCGGCCCCGGGCTCGCGGGGGCCGGCGGACGCGGGGGCCGGCGGAGATGATGAAGCCCACGCCGCCGCGCGGCCGCACTACGGCGCGGCGCCCGCGTAGCGTTCGCCGGCGTAGTTTACGAAGCGCGTCTGGCTCTTCTTGAACCAGAGGTCCACCTCGCCGGTGGGGCCGTTTCGGTGCTTGGCCAACCGGAGCTTGACCACCTCTCCGTCGGCGTCCGCATCCTCGCCGCGATCCTTCGCGCGCCAGAGGAAGACCACGAGATCGGCGTCCTGCTCGATGGCGCCGGACTCGCGGAGGTCGGAGAGACGCGGCTCCTTCGACTCGCGCATCTCGGGCTGCCGCGAGAGCTGCGAGACCGCGATGACCGGGACGCGAAGCTCGCGGGCAAGCGCCTTCAGCCCGCGGCTGATCTCGGACACTTCCTGGACGCGGTTCGCGTCGCGCGACGTGGATGACGCCTGCATGAGCTGGAGGTAGTCGACGATCACGAGGTCGAGGCCGACCTCCGCCTGGAGCCGGCGAGCCTTCGTCCGGAGCTCCATCGTGCTGATGTTCGGCGTGTCGTCGATGTAGATCGGCGCTTCGGAGAGGCCGGTCATCGCCTTCGAGACGCCCACGAAGTCCATCTCGTCGAGAAAGCCACTTCGAAGACGCTGGCTGTCGATGTTCCCGACCGAGCTGAGGAGCCTGAGAACGAGCTGCTCCTTGCTCATCTCCAGGCTGAAGATCCCGACGCTCTTGCGCGGCGTGTTGCTGATCGCCGCGAACTCCGCGATGTTGAGCGCGAGGCTGGTCTTGCCGACAGAGGGGCGAGCCGCGATCACGACGAGGTCCGCCGGCTGCAGTCCGGTCGTCAGCGTGTCGAGGTCCGCGAAACCGGTCCGGACTCCGCTGATCTCGCCACGATGCGTGTGCAGGTAGTCGAGCCGGTCGAACGCCTCATGGAGGAGCGTTCGAAGCGGGCTGAAGCCGGCCGCGACACGACGCCCGGAGACCGCGAAGAGCTCCGATTCCGCGCGGTCGATCGCCTCCTGGACCTCGGCTCCGTCCTCGTACCCGATTCCCGCGATCTTGCCGGCGGCCGCGATCAGGTTGCGGAGGACCGCCTTGCGTTCGACGATTCGCGCGTACTGGGCGGCGAAGACGGCCGTGGGCGTCTGCTCCGAGAGCGACGAGAGGTACGCTCGGCCGCCGATCTGCTCGAGGTCCCCGGCCCGCTCCAGCGCCTCGGCGACCGTGATGATGTCGATCGGCTCGCGACGCTCCCAGAGCTCGAGCATCGCGGCGAAGATGCGCCCGTGCGCCTGCCGGTAGAAGTCGTCGGCCCGGACGATGTCGGCGACCTCGATGATCGCGTCGCGGTCGATGAGGAGCGCACCCAGGACGGATTGCTCGGCTTCGATGCTCTGGGGTGGTAGGCGGTCGAGGGACACGCGGACTCCGGACGCTGTGGGCTGGACTGCCTATCGTGGCGGTGGGCCGCCCTGGCCGCCACGGGGATGTCCACGAACTCGCGACGATATCCCCAGTGGGGATGGGGTGTTTGGCGGGAAGCGTGGAAAGCCTGTGGATGGTCCGGGCCCAGCCCGGTCGTTCCGGTCAGCCGGGCCGCTCCAGGGAGCCGGCTGAGCCGGACGGAGCCGCTCAGTCGAGGCGGCGGATCACCCCGATGAGCTTGCCCTGGATTCGCACGGCCTCGTAGTACTGCGGCGGATAGGCGGGGTTCGCCGGCTGGAGCCGAACGCGACCATCCTCCTTGAAGAACCGCTTGAGCGTCACCGCGTTCTCCTCGACCTGGGCGACGACGATGTCTCCGTTCCGGGCCGTCTGCTGGGGGCGGATCACGACGTAGTCGCCGTCCGCGATCAGCGCCTCGATCATGGAGTCCCCGCGGACGCGCAGCAGGTAGGCGTCCCCTGACGGGGCGAGCATCTCGGGCACGGCCTGGTAATCGCCGACCACCTGGTAGGCCTCGATCGGACCGCCAGCGGCGATCTCACCGATCACCGGCAGCATGTGCGCCTCGCGGGCCGCGGACTGGGGGGTCAGCTCGCTCGAGAGCCCGAGGGCGATGGCCGCCTTCGGCGTGAAGCGGAGCATCCGGCTCTGGGCAACGCCGCGCTCCAGGAACCCATCTTCCTCGAGTGCCTTGAGGTGGTGATGGACCGCGGAGGTGGAGGCGAGGCCCACGGCGCGAGCGATCTCGCGGACGGACGGAGGAACGCCGTTCGCCCGGATCATCGCCGCGATGTAGTCCAGGATCTTCCGCTTCCGTTCCGCGTCGTGCTTCGTCACGCGAGCTCCTTTCGGGCCTTCCGGGGCATCCTACAGAACACCCGTTCGATTGTCAAGGGGTTCGGACGCAGGTGTCGACGGACTCCTGTGGGTATTCGGACCGTCGTCTGTGCCGGCCGGCGCCGGCGATGGTGAGCGGCCCCGGCCGTCGCCGGTGAGCGGCCCCGTCGCCGGCGATGGTGGGCAGGACTCCCTGGGCGCCCGTTTTCGGCCATTCGGCACTGGCGACCGGCGCTCGCCGCGCCCACGATCCGCGTCTCTCGGCCGGTCCAGGAGATTGCCATGACGCGCGTCCTCGTGGTCCACCACGACGTGGATCTCTCCGACCAGGAAGTGGATGCTCTCCGGCGTCGCGGCTACGACGCGCGGCAGTGCATGGGCCCGATCGGGGCGAGATGCCCCATCCTCTCCGGCCGCACCTGCGACCTTGCCGCGGGCGCGGATGTCCTCGTCTACGACGCGTTCATGACCGGCGAGCCCGATGGCGCGCGTCGGCTCGTGGAGGGAATGCGGGAGCTGCACCCGGACCTGCCGATCGTGCTCGTGGCGACCAGCTTCGAGCCGGAGTGGGTCGAGACCGCCGGAGCGCATCGCGTCACGCCGCTTGCGGGACATCCGACGGGGGATCGGCTCGCGACGGCGATCGAGGCGGCCATTGCGCTCGCGCGGTCCGCGCCGGCCGACGGGGCCTGATCCGGCCAATCCCGCCGCGCTCCGGCCGTCGCCGCGGGGCTGGTAGACTGCCCGCTCCGGCCGGTCGCGCGCGTCGCGTGGGGACCACGCCGGGTTCGCGGAGTGCGGCGACACAAGGATGGCACGCATCGGTCGGCGTTCAGCCGGGAAGGCGGGGAGATCCGGGAGCGCGCGGCGGGGTCGCCGGGGTGCGATTCTCGCTCGTTCTCTGACCGCGTTCGCGCTGCTGCCGCTGGCGAGCCGCCTGCCGACCTACGGGCGCCTGACGCTGGATCTCCTCGCCGATGGGCGAGTCTCGGTCGCTCGCAAGGCGCTCCTGGCCACTGTCGTGGGCTACGCGGTTTCGCCGCTGGATCTCATCCCGGACCGGATCCCGTTCCTCGGCGCGCTCGACGACGTCGTCGTCGCCGTGCTCGGTGTGGAGCTCTTCCTGTCCGGGATCTCGGGCGAGCTGATCGACGAGAAGCTCGACCGCCTCGGCATCCCGCGGGCCGCCTTCAACGAGGATCGGGCCCGCGTTCGGCGCATCATTCCCACTCCGGTTCGCCGCATCGTCAAACATCTCCCCGCCACGTTGGAGAGCGCCGGCCGCTTCACCCGCGGCCTGGAGCTCGGCCGTCACGTGCGCGGCTGGATCACCAAGGAGGGTTCCCCCGCGTGAAGGTCATCCTGACCACCGATGTCGCCAAGCTCGGGAAGAGCGGCGAGCTCAAGGACGTGGCCGAAGGCTATGCTCGCAACTACCTGATCAAGTCCAACCTCGCCGTCCCGGCCGCCGGTGGCGCCTACCGCGCCTGGCAGCACGACATCGCGAACCGCGAGGAGAAGCGGAAGCGCGAGCGCGAAGTGGCGGAGATCGCGGCGAACCGGATCGGCTCCACCACGCTCACCATGGGCGTCAAGGTGGGCGAGGGCGGCAGGCTCTACGGCTC
>JADGQG010000177.1 GCA_017882025.1 Chloroflexota bacterium | reverse complement strand
CTCGGACCTGATGGACGTCGCCGACAAGTTCACCGACATCACGCAGCTGGCAAAGGTGGAGAAGGGCTCCACGGTCTCGGGTCGCCGCGTCGCGTCGGACGACGAGGACCTCTCGATGACCGAGGTCCCGGACAAGCTGTCGGAGGGGACCGGGCGCGGCCGTGGCCGGGGACGCGTCCGCGTGGAGCGCGTGCCCGCGGCGGCGACCCGCACCGGCGTCGAGCGTGCCGTTCGCGCGCCACGCACGCGTCGCGCTGAGCCCGTCGTCGCCGACGAGCGTGGCCCCGCGGAGGAGCTCGACGAGCAGGGCGTGATCATCGCGCTGCCCGGCGAGAAGCTCTCGAAGGCGCGCGTCGCGCGCGCCGTCGTCCCAGTGGTGGCCGAGACGCCCGAAGCCGAGGCCGAGGAGGTTGCCCCGGCCGACATCGCGGCCGACGCCGCGCCCGATGCGCTCGAGACGGACGGCGAAGAGGAACCGCGACGGCGGCGGCGACGAGGCGGCCGTGGCCGTGGCCGTGGCCGTGGCCAGGAGGGTGGCGTGGAAGCGGCGACGGACGGCGATGCTGACGGTCTCCCCGCGGCCGTCGGCACTTCCGTCGAGCCCGAGGAGGAGTTCGAGGTGGACGACGAGTCCATCCCGGCCCCCCGCCCGGCTCGACCGGCGGCCTTCGGGTCGGTCTGGGACTCGCAGATCGGGGTTGCGGCGCCGGTCGCCGGCCGGCCCCCGGCTGAGGACGAGGAGTTCGACGACGAGCCGGAGATCCCCGAATACCTGCTCGCGGAGCGGCGGAACCGTGGCGGGCAGGGTGCCCGTGGCGGCCAGCCGATCCAGGGCAACCGCGGTGGTCGCGGTCGTGGCGGCGCCTATGCCGCGGCGATCGACCGCGAGCGATACGGCCGGGGCGGTTCCACGGGCGGCGCAACGAGCAGCGCGGGTGGCGGGACACGCTTCAGCGAGCCCGCGGGCCGCGGTGGGGTGAATCGTGACGCAGCACCGCGCCGCGACGTCGCGCCGCGACGTGATGCAGCACCGCGCCGCGACAGTGGGCGTTCCGTGCAGGCCCGCCCGGAACGTTTCGAGAGCCGTTCCGGGGGCAACGAGCCGTGGAGCGAGGTCCCGCCGGAGCTCGAGGAGCTGCTGAAGGCGCAGCTGGCGCTGAAGCTCGGCCGCCAGGCCGAGGCGCGACCGGCAGCGACCAACTCGGCGCTTGTCAAGCCCACGTCAGCCGGTTCCGACGCGTCGGCACCGGCTCGCGGACGCGGACGTCGGCGCCCGGGAGCTGCCGGCGCGTCGGTTGCTGTTGCCGCCGAGGTCGCAACCCCGATGGCCGAATCGGTGCCCGTTCCCGCGTCAGCACCGGCGCGACGGCGTCGCGGGGTGTCGACGACAACGCCGTCGACGGAGCCTGCCCTCGTCGCCGCGCCGTCCGTGGAGCCCGCGCCCGAGGCCACGCCGGCCCCGAAGCGCCGAGCGGGTCGGCCGAAGGCCGCGTCGGCCGCCGGTACGACACGCGCCGAGACGCCGCCGGAAACCGAGGTGGCCCCGAAGGTCGCCCCGAAGCGCCGGACGACGCGCGCGACGGCCACCTCCGCCGGATTGGCAGCGGACGAGACGTCGAGCACCGCGGACGCTCCGGGACCGAGGCGCCGGACGACCCGAAAGGCAGCGGCGCCGGCCGAGGGCGCCTGAGCCCCGGTCCGGTCGCGTGGCGGGACGTCGCAGGGTCGCGCCCGATCCCGGCGGGGAACCGCCGGCTGGCGGCGCGCGCCCGGCGGCCGGCACCCGTCAGCCGGCCGGCTCGCGCCTGCCGGCCGGGCCGACGACGCGGTTCGCGACCCGCGGCCAGCCGGCCGCCCTCGCCGCCGTCGAGCGCATGCTCGCCGGCGGCGCTCCCCAGGCGCTGCTCCTGATCGGTCCGTCGGCGATCGGGAAGACCACGCTCGCCCTTGACCTCGCAGCGGGGCTCCTGTGCGCGGCAGAGGAGGGGGTGGCGCGTCCGTGCCGCGCCTGTCGAGCCTGTCGCCTTGTTGCCGGCGGCTCGCACCAGGACCTCCACCGCCTGGCGCCGGAAGGAGCCGGCCGCCAGGTCCGCATCGGCGACCCGAGCGATCCCGACCCGGGTACCGTCCGGCACCTGATCCGCGAGATGGCGCGCCTCCCAGTGGAGGGCCGCCACCGCGTCGCGGTGATCGAGGGTGCGCACCGGATGAACGAGGACGCCCAGAACGCGCTTCTCAAGACGCTCGAGGAACCGCCCGCAGGAGCTACGCTCATCCTCTGCGCCGACGAGCCCGAGCGGCTGCTTCCCACCGTCCGGTCGCGCGCCGCGACCCTCCGCCTGGGACCGCTCGGGATCCGTGCGATCGAGGGACTGCTGGGCGAGCATGCGATCGATCCGCCCCGCGCCGCCCACCTGGCTCGCCTGGCCGGTGGTCGGCCCGGCCTGGCGCTTGCGTATGCGGCCGCGCCGCAGGCGGTCGACGCGCGCGAGGAGATCTCGCGGATGCTCCTGGACCTGATCCCGGAGAATCGTTTGCGGCGCCTCGCGATCGGCCGCGAGCTGCTGGCACGGGCGGCGGACCTGGCGAGCCTGCGCGTCGAGCCGGGTGCGGCCGGGGCCCGAGCCTCCGCCGGCTTGCCAGCCCTCGCTGGATCGTCCGAAGCCCTCTCGGCCACGGCGCCCCCGGCGGACGGGGAGGCCGAGGCTGCGAAACCTGGTCGATCGTCACCGGCCGAGCGTCGGCTCGCCGCCCGGGCGCTCCTCGAGACGTGGGCCGCCGTGGCGCGGGACCTCGCCGTGGTTGCCGCCGGTGGGCGCGGCCGCGCCGTGGATCTGGCGCTCATGGACGACCTGGAGGCGGCTGCCGCGCGCATCCCGGTCGGCGCTGCGCCGGCATTCCTCGCCCGGCTGGCACGGGCCGCGCAGCTGCTCGAGGCGAACGCGAATCCCGAGTTGATCGTGGATGTCCTCGTCCTCGCCTGGCCCCGGGCGGCCTGACCGTGCCAGACCGCGTTCCACCCGTGCCCGGCGGCTCGCCGCCCGCGGCCGGCGTGGCCCGCGTGCCCGGTCAGCCCGCGTCCGATGACGGCCTGCCGGCGGCCGAGCGGCTCGAGGCGACTGTGGTTGGGGCCGTGCAGGGGGTCGGGTATCGCTGGTTCGTGATGGAGGCAGCCGGCGGCCTGCAGCTCCGCGGCTGGGTCGCGAACCGGGCGGACGGGGCGGTCGTCTGCGTCGCGGAGGGGCCACGGGCGGCACTCGAGGCGTTGCTGTTGGCGCTGGCTCGCGGGCCGATCTCCGCGCAGGTGGAGCGCGTCATCCCGGCCTGGATGCCCGCGACGGGCCGGTTCGGCCGCTTCGAGATTCGCTCCGGCAGCCACCCCGGCGACTGATCGGAACGGGCTCGTTCCCCGACCCGTACCTTCGGGGGATGGTCTGCACGGCGGCTGTGCGCGAACGTCCGGAGGTGAACTCGGAGCAGACGATCGCCGAGACGCTTCCGCGTCTCTACCGCGATGTGCTCGATGGTCTTGCCCTCCTTGAGGAGCTGGGCGCCCGCAGCGAGGCCGCGCGCTGGCGAACAGAGGCCATCGCCGGGTATTCGCGCGCCTGGGATGCCGCCTGCCACAAGCGGCTCCAGGAGCTCCTGGGACGCATCGACCACGCGGCGCGCGACCTGGAGCGCCGTGGCCGGCCCAGCCTCGCCTGACCGCCGGGCACGCGTCCGCCACCGTGGCGCTACCCTCTCCGGGTGATCGACGACCTGCCCGACAACCCCGGTCCCGACCCCGGACTTGCCGGCCCGCTCTCCGCCGCGCCCGGCCCGGCACGAACCGGGGACCTCCTCGCGACCGCCCTGGCCGCTCTTGGGCTCCTCGCCGACCTGGGCGAGACGGTCGAGGATGAGTGGACGTATGTGACCAGGCTCGTCGAGGTCGGCCGCGCCAGGCTCCGTGCCGCCGTGCCGGATGGAAGCGAGCGCGTGTCTCCGGAGAGCGCCGCCGCGATCGACGCGCTGACGGCCGAGGCGGGCCGGATCACGGATCCGCATCGGGCGATCGACTGGCTC
>JADGQG010000176.1 GCA_017882025.1 Chloroflexota bacterium | reverse complement strand
GTCACCGCGTCTCTGGAACGCTCCTGCTAGGATGCCAAGGCGCGCCCGGACCCTCCGGTCACGACGCGTGCGCCCGTTTCACCCGAGCTTCCCGCCGGGCCGACGTGGACCGGCCGGCAGCCCCTGGTTGGGGAGGCCGGCGGCTCTGCCCGGCCGCAGAAAGGTGCGATGGAAGGGATCTGGTACGTCGTCGGCTTCGCCTTGGCCGGCGTCTCGTTCGTCTTCCTGGTGATCGGGCTCTCGTGGCTCATCAGCCACCGGACGCGGGGCAGCCGGGGCAAGGGGCTCCCGTACGAAAGCGGGATCGACACCTACGGCGACACGCACGGCCGCTTCGGCGTCTCGTACTACCTGTACGCCCTCCTCTTCGTCGCCTTCGACATCGAGGTGATCTTCATCTTCCTGTGGGCGCTCGTCATCCGCGACCCGATCCCCGGCGTCCTGAGCTCCATGTTCCTGTTCGTCGGGATCCTCCTGCTGGGGCTGGCGTACGCGTGGCGCAAGGGGGTGCTCACGTGGCGCTGACGGAGCGCAGCCCGCGCAACCCGGACCCGCCGGTCCTCGCGACGACCGCGGACGACGCGCTGGTCGAGGCGATCGTCGTGCCGAACGCGCTCTGGCGGCCAGAGGATCCGGCGGCGTACGGCGGCGCCGCGCTGGAGGAAGACCCGCGCCTGGAGTTGCGGCGCTACGACGAGTCCGGCGAGGGCCGGCGCGACGACGCGCGGTGGGGCGGCCTGGACATCGTCCCCACGAAGGCCGACTACGTCCTGGACCTGATCCGGATGAACAGCCTCTGGCCGCTCCTCTCGGGCCTTGCCTGCTGCGCGATCGAGATGATGTCCAGCGCCACCAGCCGCCACGACATCGACCGCTGGGGGATGTTCCCCTTCCGCGCCTCGCCGCGCCAGGCGGACGTGCTCATCGTGGCCGGGACGCTCACCACGAAGATGGCAGAGCCACTGGTGCGCCTCTGGGCGGAGATGCCGGAGCCGAAGTGGTGCGTCGCGATGGGTGACTGCACCTGCTCGGGCGGACGCTACAAGCGAAGCTACAGCACGGTCCAGGGGATCGACCGCGTCCTCCCGGTGGACGTCTACGTGCCGGGCTGCCCACCCCGGCCGGAGGGCCTGATCTACGGGATGATGAAGCTGCAGCAGCTGGTCAAGGAGCGCCGCGGCCACTGGCCGGAGCGGGCGATCGGTCCCACCGTGCCGGACCAGGTGTAGCGCATGGACCGTGCCTTCCGGGCGCTCATCGAGCGAACCTTCGGGGACGACCTGACGGGCCCCGTGCGCCAGCGCCACGACGAGACGGAGATGCGGATCCGTCCCGGGGACGTCCCGCAGGTCATGCGTACCCTCCACGACGACCCGCGCCTCCGGTTCGAGTACCTGGGCGACCTCGCCGGGGTGGATACGGGGACGGACTTCCAGGTGGTCTACCACCTCTGGAGCGTCGTGACGCCTGATTGGCTCCGCGTCGTGGCTGACGGGATCCCGCGCGATCAGCCGCGCATCCCGTCGATCACGTTCCTCTGGAAGGGCGCGGAGTGGATGGAACGCGAGGCGTACGACATGTTCGGCCTCGTCTTCGAGGGCAACCGCGACCTGCGGCGGATCTACCTGCCGGACGAGTTCGTGAGCTTCCCGCTCCGCAAGGACTTCCACCTTCCGGACGACGCGTCGCGCTCTCCTGGCGGCGGCGTGCGCCCGATGGAGGATGCTGCCACGCCCGCCGACGCAGCCGCGACCACGGTCCGGCGGACGGCCAGAGCCCGCTAGCCTACGGAATGGCGATGACCACCCCCACGCGCCCCAGCCTCGACGATCCGTCGCTCACGATCCCGCTCGATCACGCCGGGATCTTCGAGCCGATCCCGCTCGCCCGAACCGAGCGGCAGCAGGAGTTCTACGCCCTCAGGGACGGCGAGATGCTCCTCAACATGGGACCCCAGCACCCGTCCACGCACGGCGTCCTGCGGGTGGTCCTCAAGATCTCCGGCGAGCAGGTGGTGGACCTGGACCCGGTCCTGGGCTACCTCCATCGCGGCGTGGAGAAGATCGCCGAGAACTCCGACTTCCACCACATCATCAGCCAGCTCGACCCGCTGGAGTACGTCGCCTCCCTCTTCTGCGAGTGGAGCCCGGTGATGTCCTTCGAGAAGCTGCTGGACGTCCAGGTCCCGCGGCGGGCGGAGTACATCCGGGTCCTGACCGGCGAGCTGAACCGCATCGCCAGCCACATGCTCTTCCTGGGCTGGTACGCCCTGGACCTGGGCGGGATCACGCCCATCCTGTGGAGCTTCGCCGAGCGCGACGAGATCGTGGAGATGCTCGCCGCGATCACCGGCGCCAAGCTCCTCTTCAACTACTTCCGGATCGGCGGCGTCAACGGCGACCTGAACCACGAGTTCATGAGCCGCCTGGGCGACTGGATGAGCCGGGCGGGCGCCCAGCTGGAGGCCGGGATGGGCCTCCTCAATGAGAACGAGATTTTCGTTCGGCGTGCTCGCGGGCTGGGCGTCCTGGATCGCGAGACGGCCCTCCGGATGTGTGCCACCGGGCCGAACCTCCGGGCGTCCGGCGTCCCGTTCGACATCCGCCGCGCCCATCCGTACAGCGTCTACCCGGAGCTGGAGTTCGAGATCCCGACGCGCCGCGAGGGCGACTCCCTGGCGCGCTACCTGCTCCGGATGGACGAGGTCCGCCAGAGCCTCCGGATCATCGACCAGTGCCTCCACCAGATGCCCGACGGGCCCGTCATGGCGCGCCTGCCGCGCCTCCTGCGCCCGCGCCCGGGCCGCGCCTACAGCGCCGTCGAGGGGCCCCGCGGCCAGTACTCCTGCTACGCCATCAGCGACGGGACGGACCAGCCGTTCCGGCTGCGCATCCACGACCCCAGCTTCCTGCACCTCCAGCTGGTCGGGCTCCTCATGCCGGGGAACCTGATTGCCGACACGATGGCGATCATGGCGTCGCTGGACCCGGTCATGGGCGGCGTGGACAAGTGAGGGCCGCAGCGTGATGACCGCGTACTGGAACCGCCTCTCGGTGGGCTCCAGGGCGTTCCTGATCGTCGTTCCGGCCCTGCTGGTCGTGGGCGCCATCCTGACCGCGGCGGTTGCGCTGCTCCTGCCGCCCGTGCTGGACTTCCTGGGCGCAAACCTGCCCCTGGCCCGGTTCGTGGCCGCGGCGGCCGCGATCATCGTGGTGACGATTCCCGTCGCGTTCGTGATCATCTACATGGAGCTGAAGGTGATCGCCGCGATGAACCTCCGGGTGGGACCGGACCGCGTGGGGCCGTACGGCAGCCTCATGTCGGTGGTTCACGGTCTCAAGGTCCTCGCCAAGGAGGACTTCACGCCGCGCGGCGTCGACGTCCCGATCTTCACCCTGGCGCCGATCGTCGTCTTCGCGTCGATCCCGCTGACGATGCTGGTCATCCCGTTCGCGCCCGGGGTCTTCGGGCAGGACTTCAACATCGGCCTGCTCTACTTCTTCGCCATCGGCGGGATGAGCGTCGTGGGCCTGATGATGGCCGGCTGGGCGAGCTTCAACAAGTACAGCCTGCTCGGGGCGCTGCGGGCCGCCGCCCAGGCGATCAGCTACGAGCTCCCGCTGACGCTCTCGGTGGTCGGGATCATCATCCTGGCCGGGACGATGAGCCTGAACTCCATCGTGCAGCAGCAGGCCGGGTCGTTCCTGGACTGGAACATCTGGAAGCAGCCGCTGGGCTTCATCATCTTCTTCATCGCCGCCACCGCGGAGGCGAACCGGACCCCGCTGGACATGACCGAGGCGGACCAGGAGCTGGTGGCCGGCTTCGCCACCGAGTACTCGGGCATGCGCTTCGGCTTCTTCTTCTTCGCCGAGTACGTCAACGTGTTCGTCGTCTCCGCGCTCAGCACGGTCCTCTTCTTCGGCGGCTGGAACGCCCCGTTCAATTGGCCGTTCCCGGTGACGCTGAGCCTGGACCCGGGCGGGATGGGCCTTGGCCTGATCTTCCTGATCGCGCTCGCCCCGGTCGTGGGCACGGTCGTCCTGGGGCTTCCGTTCTGGCTCCTGTCAAGCCGGGTGAGCACGCTCCGGGCGCTCGTGATCGGGTTCGTCCTGTTCAACCTGCTGATTG
>JADGQG010000042.1 GCA_017882025.1 Chloroflexota bacterium | reverse complement strand
CGTCAGCATCATGAACAGCACGCCAATGATCGTGAAGACCGACGTGATGATCTGCATCAGGCTCTGCTGCAGCGTGTTGGCGATGTTGTCGATGTCGTTGGTCACCCGGCTCAGGATGTCGCCGTGCGGGTGGGAGTCGAAGTACTTGAGGGGAAGACGCCCCAGCTTGCGGTCGACCTCCTGGCGCAGCCGGTAGACGGTCCGCTGCGAAACGCCGGCCATGATGTAGTAGGAAAGCCACTGGAAACCGGCGCTGATGATGTAGATGCCGATCAGCGCGATCAGGATCTGCGCGACCGCCCCGAAATCGACGCCGACTCCGATCGAGACGTGCATGCCGGAGAGCATGTCGGCCACCTGGCCTTGGCCCTGGGCTCGCAGGATCGACTCGGCCTGCGCCTGTGTCGTGCCGGGCGGGAGGTACTGGCCGAGCATCTTGCCGATCAGCCCGTTGAAGAGCTGGTCGGTGGCGCCGGCCATGATCTTCGGCGCTGAAACGGTGAGGATGACCCCCACGATCGCGAGCACGACGACGACCGCAATCTTGGGCGCCTCCGGCCGGAGCTCGCCCATCAGCCGCCTGATCGAACCGCGGAAGTCGCGCGCCTTCGCGGCCGGCGCCCCCATCATGCCGTGCCCGCCTCCGAAGCCACCGCCCATGCCGCCGCGACGAGGCCCGCCGACGGCAGGTCGCCCCGCCGGTCGCATCGGGCCGCTCATGCCGCCTCCTCCGCCGAGAGCTGCGAGTACACGATCTCGCGGTAGGTCTCGCAGCGTTCCATGAGCTCGGCGTGCGTGCCGACCCCGGCGATCTCGCCGGCCTCGAGGACGACGATCTGGTCGGCATGCATGATCGTGCCCACGCGCTGCGCCACGATGATGACCGTCGCGTCGGCCGTGTCCTCCCGGAGCGCCGCCCGCAGCAGCGAGTCGGTCTTGAAGTCGAGGGCCGAGAAGCTGTCGTCGAACACGAGGACCTGCGGCCGCTTCACGAGCGCGCGGGCGATCGCGAGCCGCTGGCGCTGGCCGCCCGACACATTCGTGCCACCCTGGTCGATCGGCGCCTCCAGCCCGCCTTGCATCTCGGACACGAACCCCTGCGCCTGCGCGATCCCGAGCGCGTGCCAAAGGTCGTCGTCGGTGGCCTGCTCGTTCCCATACCGCAGGTTGCTCGCGACCGTGCCCCCGAAGAGGTACGCCTGCTGGGGGATGAGGCCGATGAGCGCCCAGAGGTCCTCCTGGCGCATGTCACGCACGTCGACCCCGTCAATGAGGACGCCGCCCTCGGTGGCGTCATAGAAGCGGGGGAGCAGGTTGATGAGCGTCGACTTGCCGCTCCCGGTGCTCCCCACGATCGCCGTGGTCTGACCTGGTGAGGCGGTGAAGGTGATGCCCCGCAACACGGGCTCCTCGGCGCCCGGGTAGCGGAACTCGAGGTCGCGGAACTCGACGAGCCCGCGCGCCGTGCTCACGTCCGCGGGTGCCTCCGGGTCGGTCAGCGAGACCTCGGTCTCGAGCACCTTGGCGATCCGCTCGGCCGACGCAATCGCACGCGGCACCATGATGAACATGATCGTGGCCATCATCACCGCGAACAGGATCTGCATGACGTACTGCAGGAACGCCAGCAGGTTGCCGATCGGCATGGCCCCGCTGTCGATTCGGAGGCCGCCGAACCAGAGGATCGCGACCGTGGAGAGGTTCAGGATCGCGAAGAGCGCAGGGATCATCAGCGCGAAGAGCCGGTTGACGCGCAGCGATGTGTCGGTCAGGTCGGCGTTTCCGACGTCGAAGCGCTGCTCCTCGTGCTCGGTGCGCACGAAGGCGCGGATCACCCGGATGCCGCTCAGGTTCTCCCGCATCAGCTGGTTGATCCGGTCGATCTTGACCTGCATCGCGCGGAAGAGGGGCATCGCGCGGGTGGCCAGGGTGCCGATCACCAGGAACATGAGCGGGATGATCACGACGAGGAGAGACGAGAGCGGCACGTCCTCGCGAAGGGCCATGATGATGCCGCCCACGCACATGATCGGCGCCAGGATCATGACGTTGAGCGCCATGACGATGACCATCTGCACCTGCGTCACGTCGTTCGTGTTGCGGGTGATCAGCGAGGGGGAGCCGAAGAGATTCGTCTCGACCTGCGAGAAGTCGGTGACCTTGCGGAACACCGCCCCGCGCACGTCTCGCCCGAAGGCCATGGCCGTCCGTGCGCCGAAGAAAGTGGCCACGACCGAACAGAGGGCCAACAGCAGCGTGACGAGCAGCATGAGCCCGCCGGTGCGGACGATGTACCCGATGTCGCCCTTGACGACCCCGTCGTTGATGATGTCGGCGTTGAGGTTGGGCAGGTACAGGTTGGCGATGGCCTGGACCGTGAGCAGGCCGATCACCAGCGCGACCTGGCGCGCATAGGGCCGCAGGTAGGTCACCAGCAACTTCGTCATGGGCGGTCGTGATGCCTCTGGATGCCGGTCCGCGGCGCGGGCGCGACGATCACGGTCATTCGGCCTCCCCGGCTGACCGGTCCGCGATCAGGCAGATCAGCCGATGGAACTCCGCGAGCTCGTCGGGCGCCAGCACGGCCAGTGCCCGCCGCGCCATCTGATCGCGGTGGCCCGACATCTCGTCGATGAGGCTCCGGCCGGCATCCGAGGGGACGCACTCAACGACTCGCCGATCGTCCGTGCGGTGCTCGCGCATCACCAGGTCGTGTCGCTCCAGGCGCTCGACGATGCCCGATGCGGAGGCCACGGACACGCCGAGGATCTCGGCGATCCGGCCCATCGGCAGCGGGGCCTTGTGTGCGATGAGGAAGAGGGTCCGGACCTGCGCGAGCGTGAGGTCCTGCGCCATCCAGCCGGGACGGCCCGGTCCCGGGGCGTGGAACGCGCGCGCCATGTCGGTGATCACGGCAGTGAGGCGATCGGGCGGAGCAGGGGCCTGGGGCACCCCGACATACTACGGCACCCCATAAAGTATTGTCAACAGGCCGAACGATCTACGACAGGCCGAAGCATCGGCCATTCGGCCTCAGCCGCCCAGGGAGAAGGTGTCTCCATCCCGGAAGCCGTGGATCGTTCGTTCGCCTGCAGGCGTCCAGTGGACCAGGCCCGGCCCGACCACGCGCCACACCACGTGTGGCCCGTCCAGCCCCTCGACCGGCTCGGATACGACCCCGGTCCGCTCGTCGAGGCCCAGCGCGCCGAGCGGCCCGAGCCCGGGCGGCACGCGCCGCGCGAAGGTCCCGGCCCAGCCACGCTCGGCGACCCGCTCCGCGTGGGGCACGACCACGATCCCGGGCACCAGCCCGAGACCCGCCGCGCCGCCGGACGATGTCCAGCTCCACGCCGCGAGGATCATCGCCCCCGCGCTCGCCCCTGCGACCACGGCCCCGCGTGCGTGCGCGGAGAGCACCGCGCTCCAGGCAGGACTGTCCGGGAGGATCTCCGCGAGCCGGCCCGGGTCGCCGCCGGGCAGGTAGATAAGGTCGGCACCGGCGAGGCGGTCGGCCGCTTGCGGCGCGGCGGCCGACGACGCGTCGACCACCATGGCCGCCTCGATGCCCACAGCGATCCCGGCCTCCGCCGCCACGCGCCGAAGCGCCGCCGACCCGAACGAGACGGCCATCTCCGGCCGTTCGCCGGCGGCCGCCGTCGGCAGGAGGACGACGCGGACGGCCGCCGGATCGTCGTCGTGCCGGCCGCGCGCCCCCGCTGGTGGCGCCCCCGCGGCTGCTGCGCGTGCGTGGGCTACCGAGGCGGCAGCCTCGAGGATCACCCGCAGGAAGGGCTCGTCGCCGGGGCGGAACTCACCGCCACCGTGGAGAGCGACCCGACCCGGGCGGTTCACCGTGCGTCCCGCGGCGGCCCGTCCCGATCGGCCCGGTCGCCGCGACGCAGCACGCGCCGGATCACGGCGGGCCTTGCGCTGAGCGGCGCGACGAACGCCGCCACGAAGCACGGGACGAGGAGCCGGTCGGGGCCGCGACCGGACGCGGCAAGGAGCCCCAGCGCGACGAGCGCGAGGAGATAGGTCATGAGCATGCCGCGCCCAACCCCCGCCAGGAAGAGTCGCCGGGTCGGGATCGCGACGACCGCGACCAGCGCGAGCGTGGCCGCCAGGAGCCAGGGCGTCAGGAGCATGCGGCCGATCATACGGCCGGCGACGAGGCGGCCGATCCCGGCACGCCCGCTACGATTGCCGGGCGATGACCGATGACACGAGTTGCATGGCCCGCCTGCTGCCCCGCCTGTTCGCCGGGCCCGCCCGGCGACCGGTTGCCTCGTCCGCCTGGCGCGATGTCGAGCCCGACGCGCTGGCACCGGTCGTCCTCGTGGCGGGCGGATTCCTGACGATGCCGGGCTGGTACGACGGGTTGGCCGCCCTGCTGCGCGAGCACGGAGCTGCCGACGTCCTCGTCGCGCCGGTCTATGTGCCCGACTGGATGCTCGCCGCAGCCCGCGGCCTGGGCCCGATCACGACACGCGTGGGTCGGGCGCTCCTGGAGGCCGGTGCGCGATCCGCCGAATCGCCGACATCCCGTGGTGCCCCGGTGCTCTATGTCGGGCACAGCGCGGGCGGCCTGATCGGCCGGTTGCTCACATCGCCCGTCCCGTTCGAGGGACGGACCCTGAACGCGGCCGGGCGGATCGGCGCGCTCGTCACGCTTGGGACGCCCAATGCAGCAGCTCTCGAGGCGCGAGGCGGCGGCCGGTGGGGACGGCGGGTCGGGGAGGCGGCCGCCCGCTTCGCCGAGCACCACGTTCCGGGTGCCATGTTCGCGCCGACTACCGGGTACGTCAGCGTGGCCTCCCGGCTGCTCGTCGGTCGTCTCGGCTCCGAGGACGACCGCGAACGGTTCGTTCGCGGCCTTTACGAGGACGTCTACCCGCAGCCGGACCTGGACATCGTGGCGGGCGACGGGCTCATCCCGGTCGCGGCGGCGCTCCTGCCGGGGTCGCGCCAGATCGTGCTCCCGGACGCTGCCCACGGCCCGAGCTCGCGCGCGGCGTGGTACGGCGCTCGCGCCAACCTCGACGCCTGGTGGCCGGTCGCGCTGGACGCGTGGCGGCAGGCGCTGCGGGCCCGCCTGGCAGCCGCCCCCACTCCATCCGTCGTGACGCGGTCGCATGGGTAGCCGTCCGCCTCCGCGACCAACCTTCACGACGGCGACAAGGTCGTGGCACACTCGAAGCATGGCCCGCACTCCCACCGCCGCGTGACCCCTGCGCCCGCGGTCGAGCGCCTCCCGGGCGGCGACCCGCGCGGCGTGACCGCCCTCGGGTACGCGGCCTTCATCCTCGTCGGTTGGGGCGCGCTGCTGGTCCCGTCGCTGGTCCCGGCAATCGAACGCGAATTCGCCCAGCCCGACGCCGGCGTGGGAGTCCTCTACCTCGTCTCGGCGCTCCTCTACGTCATCGGGTCGCTGGCGAGCGGGTACCTGATGGGACGACTCGGACGCGATTTCGTGCTGCCCGTTGCCGCCTTCGCCATGGCGGCGGGCCTCGCGCTCGAGTCGGTCGCGCCCACGTGGACGGTCTTCGTGGTCGGCGCGGGGATCGGGGGCCTTGGGTCCGGCGCGGTCGAGGTCGGGATGAACGGCCTGTTCCTCGATCGCTTCCACGAGGATCGAGGAAGGGCGCTCAGCCGGCTCCACCTCTGCTTCAGCCTCGGGGCACTTGCGGCCCCCCTCGCCATCGGCGCGCTCGTGGAAATGGGTGTCACGTGGCGCCTCCCGTTCGCTGCCACGAGCGCCGTGGTGCTCGCGGTTGGCCTGCTCCTCGTGAAGCGCGATCTCGGCGTGCCCGACGTCGCGACGGCCACGCCGTCCGGCCGTGGGCCCGGCGGACGGCGCGTCCCGTTGCCGTTGCTCTTCCTCGCGCTGGCGATCGCCTGCTACGTTGCCTCGGAGACCGGCGTGTCCAGCTGGCTCGTTCGATTCCTGGATGCGGCGCCCATCGGCGTCGCGACGCTCGCCCTCTCGCTGTTCTGGGGCGGGCTGGCGATTGGCCGGCTCGTCGCGAGTCGAGTCGGCGACCGGTTCCCCCCGATCGCGGTCGCAACGGCGTGTGGCCTGGCAGCCGGCGCAGCCCTCGGGGCAGCCGTGGTGGTCCCGTGGATCGCGGCGTCGATCGCGCTCTTCGCCATCGCGGGCGTCGCCTGCGGCCCGATCTACCCCATGATCGTGGCCTCGGCGGGAGCGCTCTACCCGGCGCGGGCGAATGCCGTGAGTGGCGTCCTCACGGCTGCCGCGGTCGCCGGGTCGGTGGTCTACCCGCCGGCCATGGGCTTCATCTCGAACGGCGTGGGGCTTGGCGTCGGGATGGCCGGCGCGGGCCTGCTGGCGCTCGCGTGCGCCGGTGCGCTCGTCGTCGCGCGACTGCTCGCGCGGCCCAACCTTCACGCGAACGTCAAGGTTTTGACATGATCGGCGCATGGTGAGGAATCCCGCGACGGGCACAGGGAATCCCACGTCGGATCCCCGGGGCCCACGCCTGCTCCGCATCCAGGAGGTTGCCGCCGAGACCGGCCTGACTCCGCGCTCGATCCGATACTACGAGGAGTTCGGCCTCCTCCGGCCGGCTGCGCGCTCGCAGGGCGACTACCGGCTCTACGACACGAGCGACCTCGAGCGGTTGCGGTTCATCCGCGAGCTGCGCGACGACGCCGGGTTCTCGCTCGCGGAGATCGGCCTCCTCCTGGAGGACGAAGCTGCCCGTATCCGGGATGCAGAGCGCTTCCGCGCGGCCGGTGACGTGGAGGAGCGGAAGGCCATCCTGCGCGGCCTGCTCGAGCGCATCGATCGCCAGGTCAGCACGCTCGAGGACAAGGCGACGCGCCTTCGGGCCATGATCGGCGAGGCGAACGAGCGGCGTGAGCACCTGCGCGCCCACCTCGACGATCTGGAGGGCGGCCGCTCCGAGCATGAAGGCGGGGTGGCGGCGCGATGACCATGCAGTCCATCACGGGCTCCGACGCCGTGCGGGCATTCCGGCATCGCAACTACCGGCTCTTCTTCGCTGGGCAGGCCGTCTCGCTCGTCGGCACGTGGATGCAGTCCGTCGCCCAGGCGTGGCTGGTCCTGACGCTCACCAACGACCCGCTCATCCTCGGAGTCGTGGCGGCGGCCCAATGGACGCCGGTGCTGGTGCTGGGTCTGTTCGGCGGGCTGATTGCCGACACGCTCCCAAAACGGTGGACGCTCATCGCGTGCGAGTCGACGCTCGCCGCGCTCGCCCTGATCCTGGGCGTGCTCACCCTGACCGGGATGGTCCAGGTCTGGATGATCATGGTCCTGGCGGTCCTGCTGGGCTGCGTCAACGCGATCGAGATGCCGGTCCGCCAGGCGTTCGCGGTCGAGATGGTCGGTCGCGAGGACGTGGTCAACGCGGTGATCCTGAACTCGGCGCTCTTCAACTCCGCCCGGGTCGTCGGGCCGGCCGTCGCCGGGCTCACGATCGCAGCGACAAATACCGGAGTCGCGTTCCTCATCAACGGGGTCAGCTTCCTCGCGGTGATCGTCGGGCTTCTCATGATGCGCGATTCCGAGCTGCATTCCCCGCCGCCGATGCGCCGGCCGCGCACCGCCCGCGAGGTCGTGGCGAGCGTCGGCGAGGGCGTCTCGTACGTCCGTCAAACCCCCGTCGTCCTCTTCTCCGTGGTCGTCGTGGGGCTGGCCGCCACCATCGGCATGAACTTCCAGGTCACGATTCCCCCGTTCGCCCGCGCCACGCTGGGCGGCGACGCGGCGGATTTCGGCTTCCTGATGACCGCCACCGGCCTGGGCTCCGTGGCGGCCGCGCTCTGGCTCGCGAGCCGTCGACGCCCCGCGCCGTGGCTCATTCCGTCCGGCGCGGCGCTGCTCGGCGCGGCGCTGATCCTCGTCGCCGTCCTGCCCCGGATGGCGGTCGCGCTCCCCGCGTTGACGCTGGCCGGCTTCGGCGCGATCGGGATGGCGGCGACCGGGAACACCACGATCCAGACCGTCGTCCCCGACGAGCTCCGCGGTCGCGTCATGAGCGTCTACACCACGGTCTTCGCCGGCTCCACGCCGATCGGCGCGATCTTCGCGGGCGCGATCGCGTCGGCGGCGAATCCCGTGGCGTCGCTCGCCGCCGGCGGCATCGGCACGCTGGCGGTGGGGCTGGTTGGGCTGGCCTGGCTGCGCCGAAACCGCGAGGTGGCGGACCTGAAACCCCGGGTCGCAGCGGCGGCCGGAATCCCTGCGGCGGCCGGACGAGCACAACCCCTTGACACCGATCCGTCGCCGGGGGTACGGTGAGCAACACATGAGCAGTAGCCTGCACATTTGAGCATGATGATCAGCACGGCGCCCCCGCGCCAGGGCGAGCCGCTCTCCGGTGAGACCCGGCTCATGCTCCGTGCTGCCCAGCTCTACTACCGGCTGAACCTCACCCAGGACCAGGTCGGCGAGCGGCTCGGCGTCAGTCGCTTCAAGGTCGGCCGGCTCCTCGACCGGGCCCTGCGGGAGGCGGCCGTGCGCATCGAGATCGTCCATCCCGCCGCTCGCCTCGTCGAGCTTGAGGACGCGCTCACCCACCGCTTCGGGCTGCGCGGCGCCGTCGTGGTCGACGTGGCGGCGACGGGGTCCGCGCTGGATGACGAGCTTCTCGCCCGGGAGCGCGTGGCGGGGGCGGCCGCGGCGCATCTCGCGTCGCTGCGGCCCGCGGGGGCCATCGGCGTCTCCTGGGGCCGCACGATGCTCGAGCTGGCCGCGCACCTTCGTCCGGGCTGGACCGCCGCCACCGAGATCGTCCAGCTCAACGGAGCCACGTCCCGATCCGCGCGCCCGACGCGCGCCCACGAGATCGTGGAGCGGTTCGGAGCCACCACCGGAGCCGCCGTCCGGCTCATGGCCGCCCCCGCGATCGTCGGCTCGCCCGAGCTCCGCGACGCGCTCGAGGCGGACCCCTCGGTGGGCGAGACGCTCACAGCCGCGCGCGCCGCCGCCACCGCGGTCTTCAGCATGGGCGTGCTGGGGCCCGACAGCGTGCATGTCGCGTCGGGCTATCTCGGCGACGCCGACCTCGCGGCGCTCGCGGACGCCGGCGCAGTCGGCGACGTCCTGGGGCGGTTCCTCTCGCTGGACGGTCGCATCGCCCTCCCGTCGCTGGACCGGCGGACGATCGGGCTGCCGCTCGAGGAGCTCGGCGCGAAGGCGCTGACCGTGGGCCTGGCCGCCGGCGCAGGGCGCGGCCCGATCGCCCTCGCCGCCCTGCGGGCGGGGTGCGTCACCGTGCTCGTGGCCGACGAGGCGACCGCTGCCTGGGTGCTCGACCATGCGTGAGCCGCGTGAGCCACGTGAGCCGCGGGCCCGCGTGCCCCGCGATCCCGCCACCCCGACTCCGGCGACCCTTTCCCCGGACGAGGTCCGCGACATCGTGCGCCGGATCGTCGACGCGACGTCGGCCGGCGCCGGGACGGCCCGGATGACAACCGCGTCGGCACCCGAGCCTGCGACGAGTGCGGCGCCAGGAGCCGTTCCGGCTGCCCAGGAGCGTGTCGCCATCGCCCTCGGCGCCTCGCGTGTCGGCTACCAGGGACACGCCGCCGACCTGCCCGGCGACCTCGCCCGCTACATCGACCACACGCTCCTGCGGCCCGACGCGTCGGCCACGGACATCGACCGGCTCTGCGCCGAGGCGGCCGAGTATCGCTTCGCCGCCGTCTGCATCAATCCCACCTGGGTGCGCCGCGCGACGGAGAACCTGCGCGGCACGGACGTTGCGGTTGCGTCGGTCATTGGCTTCCCGTTCGGGGCGGCCACGAGCGAGGTCAAAGCCCTCGAGGCGCGGCGGGCGATCCGGGACGGGGCGCGCGAGATCGACATGGTGATCAACATCGGGGCTCTGAAGAGCGGAATGCTCGACGCCGTTCGCGAGGACATCTCCGGCGTCTCGGACGTCTGCCACGAGGCCGGCGCCGCGAACAAAGTGATCATCGAGACGGCTCTTCTCACGGACGAGGAGAAGGTGATCGCCTGCCAGCTCGCCAAGCAGGCGAACGCCGACATGGTGAAGACGTCCACCGGGTACGCGTCGGGCGGGGCCACCGTCTTCGATGTCGCACTCATGCGCGAGACGGTCGGCCCGAAGATGGGCGTCAAGGCGGCCGGCGGGATCCGCACCGCCGAGGATGTGCAGGCCATGATCGCAGCCGGCGCCACCCGCATCGGGGCATCCGCGGGCGTCAGGATCGTCACGGGAGAGAAGGGCGCACATGGGCACGATTGACCTTCGGACGTACGTCCTCCTGGACAGCCTCCCGGCGCAGGACGCGGCGTTCCTCGGCACGATCCACCAGGGCTTCCTGCCCCACGCGGCCACGCGTCGCTCTTGCTCGAGGTGTCGCCCGTCGTCGTCAACCGGCCGACAGACATCGCCATCAAGACGACGTCTGTCAAGCCCGGCATGCAGATCATCGAGCGCCACTGGAGCATGCTCGAGATCCAGTTGCGGTCCCAGGCAGAGGTCCGCGCCGTGGGAGCGGCGATCCTCGCCGAAATCGGCGCGGCCGAGACAACTGTCCTCATCCTCGACGAAGGCACGTCGGCCCGCCAGGTCCTGGGCGCCCCGAGGGCGCCCATCCGGACAGTGATCGTAGGGATCGTCGACTCGGTGACCGGCGACGACTCGGGCACCCCACGCGCCATCACCGAGACCGCTGCCACGAAGGAACCCCACCCGAAGGAGCCGCGCCGGCGCCGACACGGAGGGACGCGATCCGATGCCGATCACGCCTGACGATGCGCGCGTGGTGCTCGCGCGCTGGCAGCCGATCCTGCGCCTCGCCGACTGGGACATCGACCTCCGGCTGGTCACGGGCGCCTGGCGCAAGTCGGGCGACGTCAAGGTCGACCTCGAGGACCGGAAGGCGGTCCTGCTCCTCAACGCCGAGCCGCGCTCGGAGAATCTGGAGGAGACGATCGTCCACGAATTGGTGCACCTGCGGCTGTACGCCCTCGACCAGATGCTCGTGGAGCTGCTCGACGCCGTCTTCGGGACCGACGCCGACGAGCCCCGGCGGGCCTTCGCGGAGACTCGCTTCATGACCCTCCTCGAGTCCACGACCGAGGACCTCGCGAAGGCGCTCCTCGCGACGAGTGGGAGCCCTGCCCCGCTGTCGTTCGGGCGCCTCCGCGAGGAGGTCGAGCGGGAGATCGAGCCCGGGACGCCGGCGAGCTAGGCGTGCACATGCGGGGATCGCCCGCGCCGGCGCCCGTCCACCCTTCTGCCCCACTCGGCGAGCCGGCCCGCTTCGGGGGCGTTGCGGCCGCGATTCTCGCCTACGGCGTCGCAATGGCCTTCCTGGAGTCGGCCGTTGTCATCTATCTCCAGCGCGCGCTGGGGATCGACCCGCGGGCGCTCTTCCCGCTCCAGGACCCGGCAGTGACGGCCGACCTCGCCGTGATCGAGGTCGGCCGAGAGGCGGCGACGCTCGCGATGCCGGAACGGTCGGCTGGCTCGCCGGCCGGAGCGGTCTCGAGCGGCTTGCATGGACCGCAGTGGCGTTCGGGACCCGGGACATCTTCTACTACGCGTGGCTGTGGGCGTTCATCGGCTGGCCGTCCTCGCTCGGAACGTGGGACTTGCGGTTCCTCATCCCCGTCCCCTGGACCGGACCGGTCTGGGCGCCGGTCGCGATCAGCCTCGCGCTCGCCGGGTTCGGCCTGGCCGGGGCACGGCGCATCCGTGGTGGCCGGCCCGTGCGAGCCGGCCGGGCGCAGGTCGGCGCGGGCATCGTGGGTGGCCTCGTGGTCATCCTGAGCTTCACGCTGGACGCCGGTCGGATCCTTGCCGGCGCGGCCCCGGACACCTTCGCGTGGCCGATCTTCGCCGCCGGCCTCGCCCTCGCGGCCTGGGGCGCGACGACGAC
>JADGQG010000041.1 GCA_017882025.1 Chloroflexota bacterium | reverse complement strand
CCGGTGCTTCTTCTCCTTGAGCTCGACCTCGGTCGCCGCGCCCACCTTGATGACGGCAACGCCGCCGGCGAGCTTGGCGAGGCGCTCCTGGAGCTTCTCGCGGTCGTAGTCCGAGGTGGTCTCCTCGATCTGCGCCTTGATCTGGCTCATGCGCGCCTTGATGTCGGGCTGGCTGCCCGAGCCGTCCACGATCGTCGTGTCGTCCTTGGTGGAGACGACACGCCGGGCCTCGCCGAGGTCCTCGACCTGGACGGAGTCGAGCTTGCGCCCGATCTCCTCGGAGATCACGGTGCCGCCGGTCAGGATCGCGATGTCGCGGAGCATCTCCTTGCGGCGATCACCGAAGCCCGGGGCCTTGACGCCCAGGACCTGGATCGTGCCGCGGAGCTTGTTGACGACGAGCGTCGCGAGAGCCTCGCCGTCGACGTCCTCGGCGATGATCAGGAGCGGCTTGCCGACCGCGACTGCCTTCTCGAGCGACGGCAGGATGTCCGCGACGGCCGAGATCTTCTTGTCGGTGATGAGGATCCGAGCGCTTTCGAGCACCGCCTCCATCCGGTCCGGGTTGGTCACGAAGTAGGCGGAGATGTAGCCGCGATCGAACTGCATCCCCTCCGTATATTCCTTCTCGAGGCCAAGCGACTGGCCCTCTTCCACGGTGATCACGCCGTCCTTGCCGACCTTGTCCATCACCTCGGCGATGATCTCGCCGACCTCCGGATCCGCGGCGGAGATGGCCGCCACGGCCGCGATCTGCTCGCGCGAGTCGACCGGCCGGGAGGCAGCCTTGATCTCGGCGACGATGACCTCGACAGCGCGCTCGATGCCATGCTTGAGGACCATCGGGTTCGCCCCGGCGGTCACGTTGCGGAGGCCCTCGCTGACGAGCGCCTGGCCCAGGACGACGGCGGTCGTCGTACCGTCGCCGGCGACGTCGTCGGTCTTGGTGGCGACCTCCTTGAGGAGCTGCGCGCCCATGTTCTCGAAGGGATCTTCGAGCTCGATGTCGCGCGCGATCGTCACACCGTCGTTGGTGATGGTGGGCGAGCCGAACTTCTTGTCGAGGACAACGTTGCGGCCCTTGGGGCCGATCGTCACCTTGACGGCGTCGGCGAGCTTGTCAATGCCGCGCTTGAGTGAGCGACGCGCGGTGTCGTCGAAAACGACCTGCTTAGCCACGGATTCAGGTTCCTCCTGGGATTACGGACGAGGGCGGGGACCAGACGGGCGGTGCCCGTCAGTCCTCGACGATCGCGAGAATGTCCTTCTGGCTCACGATGAGCACGTCCTCGCCGTCGACCTTGAACTCGGTGCCGGCGTACTTCGCGTACAGGATCTTGTCGCCGACGGCGACGTCCATCTTCTCGCGCGACCCGTCCTCGAGGATCCGGCCCGGTCCGACCGCGAGAGCCGACCCTTCCTGGGGCTTCTCCTTCGCGGTGTCCGGCAGGACAATCCCGCTCTTGGTGACCTCTTCGCGCGGCGACGGCTTGATGACGACCCGATCGCCGAGCGGCCGGAGCTTCGTCGTCTTGGACTTGGTGGCCAACGGGTGACCCTCCTGTGCAATGCGGGGTGTGCGTCCGCCGGGCGTGCCGGCGGGGCCCCTCGATAGATCGATGCGCGGACATCCGCGCAGTGCTCTGCAGCCATGTGCCAAGCCGCGACCGCGGGTTGGTGGGGTCGCGATGGTGGGGCTGTGCACCATTGTTGGCACTCTCGCTGTGAGAGTGCCAACAATCTACCGGAGGAGGTCCGCCGTGTCAAGCGCGACGCTCGGCGCAGACGCGGCGCGGGGCAGCCGGTCGCACGCTACGCTTCAGCAATGACCATCTCCCCTCCGCTCGTGGCGCTCCGGGCCGGGCCCGCCGAGGCCGTCCTGGACCCGGGGGCCGGGGGCCGGATCGCCGCCCTCCGCGTCGATGGCATGGACCTGCTGGTCACCCGCGGCGACGGACCGCTGACGTGGGGCGCGTACCCGATGGTCCCCTGGGCCGGTCGACTTCGCGACGGGCTCCTGCGCTGGGATGGGACGGTCCACACGCTGCCGACCGACCTGCTCCCGCCGCACGCGATCCACGGGACGCTGGTCGAGGCTGCCTGGCGGGTCGCAGCTCCGACCGGCGACGCCACGGCGACGCTCGAGGCGCCCCTCGGCGCGGCGTGGCCGTTCGGGGGTCGGGCAGTGCACCGGGTGACCCTGACCGCGACGTCGCTGACCGCCGCACTGGAGGTCCACGCCGACGAGCGGCCGTTCCCGGCCATCGTCGGCTGGCATCCGTGGTTCCCGCGCACGCTCCGTGGCCCCGCCGGCGCGGTCGGCGGCCCCGTGGAGGTCGACGTGCGCGCGAGCGGGATGCTCGGTCGCGGCGCCGACTACATCCCGACCGGCGCCGTCCTGCCCGTCCCGCCGGGACCGCTCGATGACTGCCTCGTCGGCGTCACGGTCGCGCCAGCCGTGCGCTGGCCGGGCGCGCTCGAGGTCGCGATCGAGAGCGACGCCACGTACTGGGTCGTCTATACGCAACACGTTGACGGCGTCTGCGTGGAGCCGCAGACGGGGCCGCCGAACGGTCTCAACACGGGCGACTTCACGCTCGTCGAGCCCGGCAGGCCGTTGGTCGCGTCGATGACGCTCCGCTGGCGACGCCTCGGCTAAGGCGCCGCGCGGGGTGTCGCGTTTGGTGGGGCTTTTGGCCGCAGGCGCGCGGACTTACGCGGGCATCCGAGGTAGCGCAGACCTCGATCGACGGCCGGCGAGAGCTCCGCGAGGTGCTCACCGCCCCAGGAGATGGCGCAGGCGGGCGAGCAGCGAGCTTGATGCAGCCTCCGGGCGAGCAGATCGCTCCATGGTCAGCCGCTCACGCTCGTGCTCGAGACGGCGCTCCTGCTCCTGTCCCTTGAGCTCGACCATCCTGGGGTTGTTGTCGGGGTTCATGACCATGGTGACCGCTCCGCTCCCCTTGGTCGACCTTGCTGGTCGGTCACCGCAATGCGCAAGCGCGCCATGGTCGGATAGCGCAAATGCAAACGACAACCAGCGTCAAGAATAGGGCGTGTTTCGCTCTCGACGCCCGGGCTCGGCGATCGGTCCCCTGCGTGCAGGCCGGACGGGGCTTTCACCGGGATCGTCTTCCTGAACCGCAGCAGCCCCTACGATGCTGGTCCCTTGAAACCCCTACCAGACGCGTTATCAGGGCGCCGCGCTCAGGCGGTCACGCGCCCGAAGATCCGGTCGTGGTTCACCACCAGCCGCACTCCCAGCTCGTCGGGATCCTCGTCGCGACGTTCGGCGACCCAGCGCGCCGTGACGCCCACCCAGGCGGGTTCGTTGCGTCGCCGTGGCGCGCCCGGCGGGGAGAGGTACGGCGCGTCGGTCTCCACCAGGATCCGGTCGGGCGGGACGAGGCAAACGCTGTCGGCCGTCGCCTCCTCGCCGCGTCGGAACGCGAGTCCCGAGACGCTCACGGCGCACCCGAGCGCCAGCGCCGCCTCGACGTAGTCGGCCGGCCCCGAGACGGAGTGGAGGATCGCCGGCGGGCGGTCCCCGAACGCCCCCCGCGCCGCGGGCGTCCCGAACCCGGCCGCCTCGAGCTCCTCCACAAGCGCGTCCTGGGCGGCCCGCTCGCCGGCCCTCGAGCGGCAGTGGAGGATGGCCGGCTTCCCGGTCGCGAGCCCGAGCGCGAGGTTCCGTCGCAGGTTCTCCAGCTGGGCCACGGCAGGCGAGAACATCCGGTCGAAGTCGAGTCCGGTCTCGCCGATCGCGACGACCCGCGGATCCGCGGCAAGGGCCGCGATTCGCACCCACGCCGCCTGGTCCGTCTCCGCGGCGGCGTGCGGGTGAACTCCGACCGCGACACCAGCGAGGCCGGGGAAGCGTCCGATCAGCGCCACCGCCGCGACCGAGGAGGCCTCGTCCCAGCCAGGGACGAGTATTCGCTCGACGCCCGCGCGCCCGGCGGCGGCGATGACCTCCGCGGCGTCGCCCGCGAAGGCCTCGGCATTCAGGTGGCAGTGGCTGTCGACGAGGCGCATGCCGTCGCGGAGGTGCCGGTCTGCGAGGATCGGGCCGCGCCCGTCAGCGCTCCGCGCGGCCCAGGCCGCGCAGAACCTGGGTCACGTGCTCCAGGCGGTGGATCGAGCGATCGAGAAGGCGGACCCGGCCGGCCGCGGGTGCCGCCTTCACCGACACGTCGGGCAGGGCGGCGACGAGCGCGTCGATCTCGGCCGCGGCCTGCAGCGCGAGCGTCGCGGCGGTCTCGCCCGGCAGCGCACGCCAGGTCGTCTCGAGGGCCGCGTTCGCAAGGTCCGGGACGTTGTCCGAGACGTCCGCCGGGACGGGCAGCCCCGCGGCCGCCGCGTCGCGCCACCGGACGACCTGCCAGCGATCCCAGAAGGCGAGGTGGGCCAGGCACGTCGCGACCGTCCAGGTACCGCCCACGCCGATCTCGAAGTCCTCGGGCGACAGCGTCCCGACCAGCCGGCGGACCTCGTCGGTCGCCCGCGCGTTCCGCTCCTCGAACGATCGATCGCTCATGCAGGCCCCGTCGCCGTCGCCGGGATCTCCCCGGGCAGCGCCGCCTCGATCTCCAGGCGCGGGAAGAGCGGGACCGGCGCCGTCAGCATTCCGACCTGGCCGGCATGCGCTCCCCACCGAAGCTCGTCCAGGAGCGGCGGCCCGCCGTTCCCGTCCGCGGCGTACTCGTGGGCGTAGCCCAGCTGCTCCATCACGCGGGGCGCGAGGCCCGGCATCACGGGAGCCACGGCCAGTGCCACGAGCCGGCATGCCTCTACGAGATCGCCCAGGACCGCGCGCAGCCGTTCTGCGGCGCCGTTTTCGCCGGCCTTGACCGCCCGGGCGATCACCCAGGGTTGCTCCACCTCCACGAACCGGTTGCCCGCTCCCACGAATTCCCAGAGCGCGGCCAGCGCCTCGTGGAGGAGGCACGCTTCGAGCTTTGCGACGAACAGGTCGCGGGCTGCGGGCCAGGCCGTCCCCAGCGGGCTCTCCGCTGCCTCCCGCGGGGCGGGCCGTTCGCCGCCGAGATAGCGGCCCGCCATCGAGACGGTCCGGTTGACGAAGTTGCCGAAGTCGTTCGCGAGGTCCGCGTTGTAGCGGCGCGTGAACGCGTCCCACGAGACGTCGCTGTCGCGGTCGAAGGCGGCTTCGCGGAGCGCGACGTAGCGCGCGCCGTCGCTCCCGAACGCCGCCACGAAGTCGATCGGGTCCAGGAAGTTGCCGCGACTCTTGCTCATCCGCTCGCCCTGGGCGAGGAGCCAGCCGTGGACCCACACCTTCCGCGGCGCCTCGAGCCCGGCCGACCAGAGCATCGCCGGCCAGAAGATCGTGTGGAACCGGGCGATGTCCTTGCCGATCACGTGGAGATCGGCCGGCCACCAGCGCGCGAACATCGCCGGATCATCGGGGAACCCGGCCCCGGTGATGTAGTTGATCAGCGCGTCGTACCAGACGTAGATCTTGCCAGCTGCCGGATCCCATGTGCCGTCGGCGAACTCCGACGACGAGCCATCCTCGCGGATGGGGAACGGGATCCCCCAGTCCCCCGGCGTCCGCTCGCGGCTGATCGAGAAATCCTCGAGCCCGCCGCGGATGAATCCGAGCATCTCGTTGCGCCGGTGCTCAGGCCGAACGAAGTCGGGATGGTCGGCGAAGTGGCGCTCGAGTCGCTCCTGGTACGCCGAGAGCCGGAAGAACCAGTTCCGCTCGGTCAGCCACTGGAGCGGGACGTCGGGGTGGTTCGGGCAGATCGTCCCTGAGGCCGTCTCGACGACGTCGGTCACGTTGCGGAAGCCCTCGTTCGGGCAGTACCAGCCCTCGTACGTGCCAAGGTAGATGTCGCCGTTGGCGTGGGCGCGGCGGACCATCTCTTGGGCGACCCGGACGTGGTCGGGGTCGGTCGTGCGGATGAACCGGTCCGGCGTGATCCCCAGGGCGGCCTCGGCCACCTTGAAGAGCGCGACTTTCTCGTCGACGAACTCGCGGGTCGGGCGGCCTTCGTCCAGGGCCGCCTGGGCGATGTTGATCGAGTGCTCGTCTGTTCCGGTGAGGAAGCGCGTCGGGACCCCGCACATCCGGTACCAGCGCGCCAGCGCGTCGGCCCCGATCACCTCGTAGAGCGTGTGGAGGCCGGGCTTGTTGTTCGCGTACGCGATCGAGGTCGTGATGGAGAAGCGCTCTGGCAGGTCGAGCATGGCCGCGCGATCGTAGCAGGGCCGGCCGCCGCGACGCGCTGCGACCGGCCCTGCGCCGGCCCTCAGTGCCGGAAGTGCCGGGTCCCCGTCACGAGCATCGTCGCGCCCGCAGCGTCCGCGACGGCAGTGACCTCCGCGTCGCGGACCGAGCCGCCCGGCTGGACGAACGCGGTGACGCCCGCCGCGAGGCACGCCTCGACCGCGTCCGGGAATGGGTAGAAGGCATCGGAAGCGCAGGCGGCACCGGCGAGCCGCTCCGGCCCGAGGATCGCCCGCGCCTTCTGAACGGCCTGGCGGGCCGCATCCACCCGGCTGGTCTGGCCCGAACCGAGGCCGATCAGCATCCGGTCGCGAACCAGGACGATGGCGTTGCTCGTGACGCCCCGGACCAGGCGCCAGGCAAGGTCCAGGTCCATCCGCTCCCCGTCGGTGGGGACGCGCCGGGTGACACAGCCCCACCCGGCTGGATCGTCGGGGATCGTGTCCGGCGCCGTCACGAGGACCGCTCCGCCGGCGGTCCGGAACGCGCCGCGCCGGTCCGGCAACGCGGGATCCTCCGCCGCCCCCAGTCGCCGATCGACCACGAGGCGCAGGTTGGGCCGCCGGGCCAGGACGGCTCGCGCATCGGCGTCGAACCCGGGAGCGACGACGATCTCCAGGAAGATGCCGGCGAGTCGCTCGGCGACCTCCCCGTCCACCTCCCGGGTCAGCGCCACGACGCCGCCGAAGGCGCTCACCGGATCTGCGGCGAGCGCATCGTCCCAGGCTGCGGCGAGGCTTCCCCGCTCCGCCGCGCCGCACGGGTTCGTGTGCTTGACGATCACGCAGGCGGATCCGCGGAGCACGCGCCCGAGCGCCGACGCCGCCGACGCGTCGAGGATGTTGTTGTGGCTGAGCGGCTTGCCTTGGAGAGGTGCCTCACCCGCGGCGAACGGCCCGTCTGCGTCGGTCCCACCGGGTCGCCGGTACCGCGCCGCGGGCTGGTGCGGATTCTCGCCGTAGCGGAGCGTCTCCACCTTCTCGAGGCCGATGACCAGCGTTGCCGGGAACGGGTCGAGACTCCGAGGGAGGCCGGGCTCGTTGGGCATCACGATTCCCGCCCGATCGAGCTCGCAGGGCAGAACTTCCGCGATCCGCGCGTCGTAGGCCGCCGTGTGCCGGAAGGCCTCCACCGCGAGGGCTGCCCGCAGGTCGAGCGGGATGCCGCCGTGCTCGTCCAGCGCGTCGAGGATCGCGGGATAGCGCGCCGGTGACGTCACGATCGTCACGTTCCCCGCGTTCTTGGCCGCCGCCCGGACCATCGACGGGCCGCCGATGTCGATCTCCTCGACCAGGCCGTCGAGGTCCAGATCACCGCGGGCGGCCCGGTCGGCGGCGGCGCCGAACGGGTAGAGATTCACGACGACGAGCTCGAAGGGCTCGATCGCTGCGGCCGCCAGCTGCGCGCGGTGGTCGGGAATCCGGCGATCGGCGAGGATCCCCGCATGGATCCGCGGATGGAGGGTCTTCACCCGCCCGTCGAGCATCTCCGGGAAGCCGGTGACCGCCGCGACGTCCGTGACCGTCAGGCCGGCCTCGCGGAGCGCCCGCGCCGTCCCGCCGGTGCTGACCAGCTCGAAGCCCCGCGCGACGAGCCCGGCGCCGAGGTCCGCGAGTCCCGCCTTGTCCGAGACGGAGAGGAGCGCACGGCGCGGCTGCGGGACGGCCGCCTGGGCGCGTACCGGATCGATCGTGACCCGCCGCCCCTCCACCACAAGCGCGCCGCCGAGCAGGAGCGCGACCGCGCGCGGCAGGAGTCGGTGCTCGACGGCGTGGAGCCGCTCGAGGACTGCGGCCTCGTCATCGCCCGGCCGGACGTCGACCGACTCGGCAAGGACGATCGGGCCCCCGTCGAGCGTCGCATCGACGAGATGCACGGTGACCCCGGTCACCGCGGCACCGGCCGCGAGCGCGTCGCGGACCGCGTGGGTCCCGGGGAAGCTCGGCAGGAGCGAAGGATGCACGTTGAGTACACGGCCCGGGAAGGCGTCCAGGAGGATCGCCCCGACGAGACGCATGAAGCCGGCCAGGACGACCGCGTCGACCTCCATCGCCTTCAGCATCTCGGTCAGGTTCCAGTCCGCGAGGGCGCGAAGGTCAAGGCTCCGGGCGCCGAGGTCCTCGATGAGCGCGGTGTCGAGGCCTTCCTCGGCCGCCCAGTCAAGGGCCGGGCACGCGCGGTCCGCGAAGACGAGCACGATCCGGGCCGGGAGGGCGTCGCGCGCGATCCGCGCCTGGAGGGCCCGAAGGTTGCTCCCGCTCCCGGAGACACCGACCGCGATCCTGCTCACCGCTCCACCTCCATGTAGCGCGCGCCGCCAAGGTCCACGGCCGGCACGATCTCCCCCGCGATGTACGCCGCGATTCCGGCATCCGCCGCGGCGGCCAGCGCCGCGTCCACCCCGCCGACCGGCACCGCAACGACCATCCCGAGGCCCCCGTTGAACGTCGCGCGGAGTTCGGCATCGTCGAGGCCGCCGAGCGTCCCGAGCAGCTGCATCACCGACGGGATCGGCCACGCGGCAGGGTGGATCCGCGCCGCGAGCCCGTCCGGCACGATCCGCGGCACGGCGCCCGGCAGTCCTCCGCCGGTGACGTGGGCGATCCCATGGATGTCCGCGCCGGCGGCCCGGACCGAGGCCCGCATCGCGAGCACCGTGCGCGCATAGATTCGGGTTGGGGCCAGGAGGACGTCGCCGAGGTACGTACCCGCATGGTCGGGCTCGGACGCGACGCCCGCCGCGTGGGCCGCCAGGATGTCCGCATACGGCGCGTCGAGGTGCAGCCCGACCTCCGCCACGAGCCGTCGCACGAGCGAGAAGCCGTTGCTGTGGAGCCCGGACGAGGCAAGCCCGACCAGCACGTCACCGGCCCGGACCGCCGACCCGTCGATGACCTCGTCGCGCTCCACGACGCCGACGCACGTCGCCGCGAGGTCCAGGTCGGCGGGCGCCATCGTTCCCGGGTGCTCGGCCGTCTCACCGCCGAGGAGCGCGCAGCCCGCCGTGCGGCATCCGGACGCAACCCCGGCAACGACCGCGGCGACCACCTCCGGCACCAGCCGGCCAACCGCCACGTAGTCGAGCAGGAAGAGCGGCTCGGCGCCGGTGCAGACCACGTCGTCGGCGCACATCGCCACGAGGTCGATCCCGAGGCCGCCCAGCCGATCTGCCGCCCGCGCCAGGGCGGTCTTCGTCCCGACCCCGTCCGTTGACGCCACGAGGAGCGGACGCCGGTAGCCGGCGGGGATCTCGATCGCGCCGGCGAAGCCGCCCAGGCCACCCACGACCTCGGGCCGGCGTGTCGAGGCCACGGCCTCCCGTATCAGGGCGACTGCGCGCTCGCCCGCGTCCACGTCCACGCCCGCGGCGCGGTACGCGTCGCGGGGGGCGTGCTCCCGGGCGCCCGACGGCGGGGGGGCGGCGACGGCCGGGGTTCCGACGTCGACCCGGGTCCCGCCGCCGACCGTCCGATCCCGCCGAGCGTCGCCGCTCGTCCCCTCAGCCACGGGTCCCGACGACCTCCTCCAGGATGAACTTGCGGCTCGCGGCGTCGTACGGCACGGGCTCCGGGTACTTGCCATCGAAACAGGCGAAGCAGAACCGGTCGTACGGCAGGTCGAGCGCGGCGAGAACGCCGCGGATGGAAAGGTAGCCCAGCGAGTCGGCCCCGATGAAGGCCCGGATCTCCTCGACGGAGTGGGTCGCGGCGATCAGCTCCGTCTCGACCTGCGTGTCGATCCCGTAGAAGCAGGGGTGGTAGATGGGCGGCGCGCTGATCCGAACATGGATCTCCGCCGCGCCGGCCCTGCGGAGCAGGTCGACGATCGAGCGCGTCGTCGTACCGCGGACGATCGAATCGTCCACGACGATCAGCCGCCGACCACGAACGATCTCGCGAAGCGGCGAAAGCTTCACGGTGACGCCTCGCTGGCGCATCGCCTGGGAGGGCTGGATGAACGTGCGGCCCGCGTACCGGTTGCGGATCATTCCCTCGCGGTACGGGATGCCGGACGCCTCCGCGTAGCCCGCCGCGGCGGGGGCGCCCGTGTCCGGGACCGGCATCACGAGGTCGGCCGCGATCGCCTGCTCACCGGCCAGCTGGATCCCCATCTGTCGGCGCGCCTCGTACAGGTTGACGCCCTCCATGTAGGAGTCGGGGCGGGCGAAGTAGATCAGCTCGAAGACGCAGAGCGCCGGGGTGGCGGGGGCGAACCGCACGGAGACGGGCGCCTTGCCCGCCTCGAGGATGACGATCTCGCCGGGCTCGACGTCCCGAACGTACTCGGCGCCGACGACATCGAGGCCCGTCGTCTCCGAGCTCAGCACCCAGCCCGCGGCGCCGTCCGGATCGTCCCAGAGACCGATGGCACGCGGCTCCGGGGACGGCAGCCGGCCCAGGACGAGCGGCCGGAACCCATGCGGATCGCGGACGCCCAGGACGCGCCGCTCGTCGAGGATGACGAGGCTGTACGCGCCACGCGTCGTCGGCAGGACGCGGCGGAGCGCGTCCACGGTGTCCGTGGCCGGCTCGTCCGCGATGAGCGCCGTGAGCAGCTCCGTGTCGGTGCTGGCGGGCAGGCGCGCGCGGCCACCGGCCAGCTTCGCAAGCAGCTCGCGCGTGTTGACGAGGTTCCCGTTGTGCCCGATCGCGAGCGCCCGCCGGGGCCCCAGGCGGAGCGTCGGCTGGGCGTTCTCCCAGACCGTCGAGCCAGTCGTCGAGTAGCGGCAATGGGCGATCGCGAGCTCGCCGCGAAGGCTCGGCAGGCGCCGGTCGTCGAGGACCTGGGCGATCAGCCCGAGGTCTTTGTAGAGCATGAGCTGCTCGCCGTCGGATACGGCGATGCCGGCGGACTCCTGGCCGCGGTGCTGGAGCGCGAAGATGCCGAGCGCCGCGATCCTGGCGGCCTCCTGGCCGGGCGCGACAACCCCGAAGACGCCGCACATCGGTCAGGCCTCCTCGCCGAGCGCGCGCGGTAGCCCGTGCTCCCAGGCGTGGCGCAGGTCGCTCAGTGTGCCCTCGAGCGCGTCGGCGACGCCAACTCCGCGACCCTCGGCCGCGCCCGTTGCGCCCTCCCCAACCAGCTCGACGAGCAGCCCCGGCCCGCCAACGATCCCGAGCTCCACGAGCGGGACGCCGTGGCGGGAGGCGAGGGTGCGAACGGCGGGCAGGTCCGCCGGCCGGACCGTCAGCACGATGCGGGACGGGCTCTCGCCGAAGAGCGCGACGGCCGGCGAGCTCGCGACGGCCACCCGGAAGCGGCCGCCCCGGCAACCCCAGATCGCCATCTCCGCAAGCACGACCGCGAGGCCGCCGCCGCTGACGTCCTGGGCCGCCGTGACAGAGCGCGCCGCGATCGCATCGCGAATAAACGCCTGGACGGCGGACTCGGCGCCAAGGTCGAGGCCCGGCAGGTCGTCCTCGGCGGCCAGGCCGGCAAGCGCAGCGTACGCGCTCCCGCCGAGCCCCGGCCCCGTCGCGCCGGCGAGCAGGGCCACGTCCCCATCCGCCGTGAACGCCGGCCCGACGAGCAGCGCCACGTCGTCCAGCAGCCCGACGACGCCGATCTCGGGCGTCGGCGCGATCGCCGATCCGGGCGCCTCGTTGTAGAGCGAGACGTTCCCGCCCGTCACGGGGAGCCCCAGCGCCCGGCACGCATC
>JADGQG010000175.1 GCA_017882025.1 Chloroflexota bacterium | reverse complement strand
GGCACGCCGTCCGCCTCGGGCCCCGATACGGGCGCGTCCGCTCCATCGCAGGGCGACCCTGCGTTCGGTCGGGCAGCCGGCGATGGCGCGCCGGGCAGCGATTCGCCGGACGCCGCCGTCGGTGCCGCGGGCGCGGACAGCGGGCGCGGCACATTGCAGGCGGTGCTCGAGGCGGGCATCCCGGGCCTGCCTGGAAGTGACCAGTTCGGCCGGCTCTCGCGCCTTGCCCCGTTCGCGACGCTCCTCTCTACCGTGACGACCCTCGCGCTCGCCTTCCTGCTCTTCGGCAGGAAGCGCCGCGACGAAGAGCCAACCGGGTCCGACGCGCGCCTCGCAGCGGCCGCGGCTTCGCCATACGAGATGTTCGGGGCCGGGCTGGCTCCCGTGTTCATCGGGGTCGATCTCGGGCGGGTCGATCCCGGGACCGGTGGCACGGACGTCGACCTGCCGCGCTGGCGCCGCCCCTCCCTGCTCGCCGCTCGCAAGTCGGACCCCGTCCGAAACGGTGCCGAGCACGTCAACCTGACCTTCGCGCTCCAGGGTGCGCCAACGGCGGGAGGCGAGCGCCAGGTGGTCCGTTACCGGCTCGTTCGACTCCTTGACCGTCCCGACGAGCTTCTCGGCCAGGCGGTCGATTCCCTGGACGAGGGCGACGAGGTGGAGGTCCTCGAGCGGCACGGCACATACCGCCGCGTGGTGACACCCGACGGTCGGCAGGGTTGGCTCCACCGGATGACCCTTGGTGACATCGTGACCGACGACCTGGCGACCATGCCGTGGTCGGGCGGGCTGGGCGACGACCTCCTGACGGCCTACCTGGCGCCGCGCGCGCGCGCCTGACCTCGCACGCCGGCCGGCTCCTTCCGCAGCACCACGATGTGCTGGTGCGCGATGTTCGGAACGAACGCCCGCGGGTAGCCGTATGGCCGCAGCCGCGTGCCCGCCTGGTACCAGACCAGGTCCCCCTTCGGCACGAGGCCGGCGGCCTCGGCACGTGCCGCGATCTCCGCGCCGGTGAAGCGGTAGCGTCCGTCCAGGTAGGCGTCGCGCACGATCACCGCCGCGTACCGCCCCGGACGGAGCACCCGGGCCACCTCGCCGAACACGCGCTCCATCAGCACGAGGTACGCATCGTGCGACGGCGCGTTGGCAAGGTCGGCCGGATCCTCGGAGACCATCGCGTAGTTCGTGCGGCGATTCGCGTGCCCGATGGCGAGCCGCCCGCCGGCCATCGTCAGCGGCAGCTGGACGGTGTACGGCGGATCCGTGGCCACGAAGTCAACGCTCGCTTCGGACAGCGCCGGCAGGAGCGCCAGCGCGTCGCCGATGTGAAGCTCGCAACCTGCCGGGTCGAACGTGCGGATGCCGGCGGGATCGGCCGGCCCCAGGTCGGCGAGGAGCGGCCCGGCGCCGCCACGCTCCGCCAGCTCGGCCGCGACGACGTCCGCGTAGATCGCGGCCCAGCGGGGGTTCAGCTCGAACCCGAGCGCGCGGCGCGGCCCTCGAGCGATTGCCGCGCCAAGCAGCGTCCCGCCGACTCCGGCGAACGGGTCCAGGACCAGCTCGCCCGGCCGGGTGAAGAATTCGATCAGCCGCGCCATCAGCCGCGGCGGCTTGTTGGCGCCGTGCGCCCGGCGCAGCGCGTGCCCAAGCTCGGACGGGTATGCCGTGGTCAGGACCGACTTCGTGAAGTAGAGCCATTCTTCCCCGGACAGCTCGTTGAGCGTATTGGCGGGATGGGGCTCCTTTCGCACCCGGCGAGTCTACGCTCGGCCGTGGGCCAAGGTCCGTAGAATGCCGGAGTGACGAGTGGTCGGGGCCCAGGGCGCTTCATCGGCCGTCAACGAGAGCTGGAACAGCTCGATGCGGCCGTCACCGACGTGGCCGGAGGGCGCGGCGGCGCCCTCCTCGTGGCCGGCTCGAGTGGCATGGGCGCGAGCCGGCTGCTCGACGAGCTGGAGTCCCGGATCTTCGGGGCGCCGGGACAGCCGCTCACCCACCTCCGCAGCGACCGGCTGCCGGCATGGCGGCGCGATCCGTACAGGCCCATTCGGGCCGCCCTCGAGGGGCATCTGCGGACCCTTGCGCCGTCGCGCGTGGCCGCCCTCTTCGATCCCGCCGCGGAGCTCCTCGGCCCGCTCTTCGTTGGCATCCCGGGGGTTCCGACGGTCGACGTGGGACGGCCGGGCGGCCCGGAGCGGCGCACGGAGCGGACCCTCGAGGCGTTGCGGGGCCTGCTGGGTCGGCTCGCCGCCGACCACCCGGTCGTCCTGATCCTCGAGGATCTCCATCAGATCGACGCGGCCACGCGCGACCTCGTGGCCTTCCTGGCCCGAACCGCCGGCCACCTGCCGCTCCTGCTCGCCGGGACGTACCAGCCGGACGCGCTGACCCGGACGCATCCGCTTCGGGCGACCCTGGAGGCGATCGAGAGCGGGCCACGCGGCGTCGCCCGGGTCTACCTCGGCCCGTTGAGCCAGCCGGAGGTGGGCGCGCTCATCGAAGCGCGCGAGGGCGAGCGTCCCTCCGCCCCGCTCCTCCTCCTCGTGACGGAGCGATCCGGCGGGAATCCGTTGATCGCAGAGGAGGTCCTCGACGCCCGGCGTGAGCTCTCCGGGGCGTTGCTGACAGCGCCGCTGGCGCAGCTCGTGATGGGCCGAGTCGCGCACCGATCCGCGGACTGTCGCAGCGTCCTGCGAGCGCTCGCCCTGGCGGAGGGCCCGCTCGCGCCCGACGAGTTGACTGCAGTGGCGGCCGCGTACCAGGCGGGCGAGGGGCGACAGGCTCGACTCTCGACGGGCCGCGCGCGGACCGGCCACGGGATGCTGGACGGCGATCTCGCCGCCGGGCTCCAGGAAGCGCTTCGCGAACGGTTCGCGGTGGCGCTGCCGCGCGCCGCCGGCGACACGACGGGGGGCAGTGTCCGGATACGCCACGAGCTGATCGCCGCGGCGCTCGCCACCGACCTGCTCCCGGACCAGCGCCGACGCATGCACGCAGCGCTCGCCACCGCGCTCGCCGTCCATCCCGCAGAGGCCGCACGCCACTGGCTCCGGGCGTACGAACCAGCTCGTGCGCGTGCTGCGGCGCTCCAGGCCGCTGCAGCCGAAGAGTCGGCCGGCGCGGACGCGGACGCCCTTCGGCACCTGGAGCTTGCGATCGAGCTCGCCGTTCCGGCGGCGGCGGCACTCGACGATGCCGTGGACCATCCCGACGTTGCCCTCCTGCGACGGGCCGCCGAGGCGGCGCTCGCGGCCGGCGACCCGGGCCGCGCAGCCGCGTTCGCGGAATCGGCGCTGGCTCCCGGGATCCCGTCCGGGGATCGCGTCGAGAGCGCGGCGGCGTGGGATCGCCTCGGCGTGTACCGCTGGGAAAGTGGCGACCGCGAGGCGGCGCTTGGCGCCCACGCCCACGCCCTCGAGCTCCTCCCGCGAACCGAGACGGCGGAGCGGGCGCGGGTGCTGGCGACCCTGGCACAGATCCGGATGCTGGAGGGCTCCTTCAACGAGGCCGAGCACCTGGCAGCGGAGGCACTGACCCTGGCCGAATCCAGCGGACCGAGCGGCGACGCCTGGCTTGGGCATGCGCTCTGCACACTGGGCGTCGTGGACGGCTGGCTGGGTCGGCCCACGTCCGCGGAGGCGCGCCTGGAGCGGGCGCTCGCCATCGCCGTCCGCCTTGACCGGCTGGACGACGCGTTCCGGGCGCGCGCCAACCTCGCCACGATCCTGGATCTGGAGGGTCGCCGCGAGGAGGCGCTGCAGGTCTCGGTCGCGGGGATCGCCGCCGCGGAGGCGGCCGGCCTTGAAGCCGTGTACGGCAATCGCCTGCGGGGCGGCGCCGTGGACTCGCTCTTTCAACTCGGACGCTGGCGCGAGGCGCGCGCGCTCGCGATGCATGCGCTGGCGTGGGCGCCGGCCGGGATCGCCTTCGTCCATGCCGCGGTGGGGTTCATCACCGTCGAGACGGAGCTCTCCGCCGGGGAAGACGCCAGCCGGACGCTGGGTCGCCTGCTCGTGGAGCTGGAGCTCATCTCGGACACGCAGTTCGCCGTCCCCACCTACCAGGCCGCCGCCTCCCTTGCGCTCTGGCGGGGAGACCCGGCGGACGCCCGCCGGGTGGCCGATGCCGCGTGGGATCGCGTCCGGACCACCGAGGACTGGGTGCTCGCCGCGCGCAC
>JADGQG010000174.1 GCA_017882025.1 Chloroflexota bacterium | reverse complement strand
GTCGGTCCGGGACGCGGCAGTCCCGCAGGCAGTTTTGTTTCCTATCTTATCGGCATAACCAACATCGATCCGATCAAATGCTCGGCGCGGAGACCGTATGGCGAGCCCAGAGCGTCAGGGACTTCTCGTCGAGTCAGAAGTGGCCCGCGGACCCGATCATGCGTGGCATCGCGACGACTTCTGACATGATGGCCGGCCCCGCGCGGCCGAACTCGACGCCACAGCGGATCCGTCATCTGCCGTACGGTGCGCCAAGGCGTCAATTGATCGAGTCCGAGTCGGATACTGCCGCCAAGTGGCCTCAGTCCCGGCGGCCGGTCCCGAACTGGCGGTCGCCGGCGTCGCCGAGCCCGGGCAGGATGTAGCCCTTCTCGTTCAGGCCGCGATCGAGTGCGGCGCAATGGATCGTCACGTCCGGATGGGCCGCGCTGACGGCCGCGACGCCCTCCGGCGCGGCGATGATGTTGATCAGCTTGATCCGGGTCGCGCCCCAGCGCTTGAGCACGTCGATGGCGGCCGTCGCGGAGCCGCCGGTGGCGAGCATCGGGTCGAGGATCAGGCAGAGGTCGACGGTCGCGGAGTCGGGCAGCTTGTTGTAGTACTCGACCGGCCTGAGCGTGCGCTCGTCGCGGAAGAGGCCGAGGTGCCAGACCTCGGCGGTCGGCATCAGCTCGAGCATGGCGTCGACCATGCCGAGGCCGGCGCGCAGGATCGGCACGAGACCGATTCGGTCGCCCAGCTCGTGCGCCTCGATCTCTTCGAGCGGGGTGCGGACGCGACGTGGCCGGAGTCGCGCATCGGCGAGCGCCTCGTAACCGAGGAGCCACGAGAGCTCGCGGACGACCTCGCGGAACTTCTTCGGCTCGGTTCTCTCGTCGCGGAGGATCGCAAGCTTGTGGAGGACCGCGGGGTGCCGCGAGACGGTCAGGGACGGGGCGCGGGGCGGGGTGGTGGTGTCGGACACGGGCGCGCACCTCGGGCGTGGAGCGGGCGGATGACCGGTCGGGGTCGCGCTGGCGCGACGGGATCCCCAACCGGCACGATCCTAGCACCGGCGCGACCTTGGAACCGGGCGGCTTCGGTGGGGCGACGATGTCGCGTCGGCCCGGGGCGCGCGCTATGCTCGGCCGATGCCGCCCACCCGAACGCCGCGCCCCGTGCGCTCCGGTCCTGCTGCGGGGTCGCGCAGGGCCGCGCCGATCCTGGCCCGCCATGTCCGCGGCGAGATCGTGGAGAGCGTCCATCGCGGACACATCGTCCAGGTCGACGCGACGGGCTCGGTCATCCGGGTAGCCGGCGACCCCGAGGCGGTGGTGGCGCTCCGGTCCTGCGTCAAGCCGTTCACGCTCGTCGCGCTCCTGGAGGCAGGTGGCGTCCGCGAGTTCGACCTCTCGCCGGCGGAGCTCGCGATCATGGCAAGCTCGCACTCCGGCGAGGACCTGCATGTCCGGACGCTCCAGGCGGTCTTCCGCCGGGCCGGCGTCAGCCAGACGCTGCTCGCCTGTGGAACGGAGGGCGCGCCGCTGGATGCGTTGACGGCGATTCGCCTGGCACGCGACGGCGAGAGGCCCGGGCCGGTTCGCCACAACTGCTCCGGGATGCATGCTGCGCAGCTCCTGCTCGCCCGGCTCGCGGACTGGACGCTCGACGACTACTGGCAGCCGGACCACCCGGTCCAGGTTGCGACAAGGGCTGTCGTCGCCCGCGTCTTCGCGACGACGCCGGAGCGCCTGGTCACGGCGACCGACCAGTGCGGCGTGGACACGTACGGGTTCCCGCTCCGTGCCGTCGCCGCGGCGTTCGCGCTCCTTGCCGATCCCGATGGGCTCCCGGCGGCCGACCCTCGCCGGTCGCTGTCCGCGCCGCTGCGCCTCATCCGGGATGCCATGCTGGCGAACCCGGAGCAGGTCGGCGGGACGCGCGACCGCCTCGACACGTCGCTCATGAAGGCGCTCCCCGGTCGGCTGGTCGCCAAGGGTGGCGCGGAGGGGCTCCGCGGGATCGCCATCCTCTCGGACCGGGCCGCCGGTACGCCGGCCTCCGCGTTCGCGATCAAGGTGGAGGACGGCGGCGGCTTCTCGCGGGCCGCGTGGTCGATCGCCATCGAGGCGCTTCGCCTGGCCGGGATCCTTGGAGGCCAGTCGCTGCGGGCGCTGGGGCGCTACCACCGGCCCGTCCAGCTCGACCCGCACGGGAAGATCGCCGCCGAGACGATCCCCGAGTTCGACCTCGTTCCGGTCGGCGAGCTCGTCGGCTGACGTCGGCGGGCGAGGCGGGACGCGCGGCGTGACGTTCAGGGGGGACCCGTACCGCGTGCTGGGTGTGCCGCCCGACGCGTCGACGGCGGAGGTGAAGCGCGCGTACCGGCTGCTGGCGAAGCGGAACCACCCCGATGCCGGCGAAGGATCCGTGGCGAGGTTCCTGGAGATCCAGGCCGCCTACGAGGCGCTGGTACGGAGCGGCGATGCAGGCGGCACCCGAACGGGCGCGGCCCGGACGTCAGGCCGGCGGCCGGCCCAACCGGGTCCGCGCAGCTCGGGTTCGCGCCGGACGAGCGGGGAGAGCCCCGGCGACCCGGCGGCGCCCCCACGGGCCGGGACGGATTGGGCGCGCCGGCCACGCGGGGCCACCGGACGCCCGGCCACGGGTGCCGGCCCGGCCGGCTCACCCGCCGATCCGGATCACGCGGCTCGGCCCCAGGGCGCCGGCCAGGCCGGCGAGCGCGGCCGGCGTGGCCGCAATCCCCGCAAGGCGACGCTCGGGTCCACCACGTACGACGAGGCGGGCACGTACGACGCGGCGGGCGAGGCCGCGGAGCCCACGTGGGACGGCGCCGACTGGTACGGCCCGGCCTCCGGCACGTATTGGACGGTGAACCCGAAGGAGTACGCGGATCCCCGCAAGCACGGCCCGGAATATCTTGCCCGCTGGTCCGCGGCGCGATTGCCGGACGCGCGGGGCCGGCTGCCCGTCGACCACGAGCCCGCGCCTCCGCCGCGGAAGGACGTACGGACAGCCCCACCCGGCACCGCAGCGTCCCCGACCCCGTCGCCTGCGGCCGCGGCACCGCGCCGTGGGGCCAGAGGGCCGCGCGCCGCGGCCGCGCGCCCGCCGCGGGCAAGCACGAGCATCGGGCACACGGCCTGGCCTCGACCCCTGGAGCGAGTCGTCGTCGGTGTGCTGGGCTGGCTTCCCTTCGGGACGTTGCTCGCGGCGGCGGCCGGACTCCCCGGCGGGCTCATCGCGACGCTGCCGCTCCAGGCTGTCGGGCTCATCGGCATGCTGTGGGCACCGCGTCTGGCATGGGCCTCCGCCGGCGGATTGGCAGCCGTGGTCGCGTTCGCGATTCCCGGGGTGGCGGCCCTGGCCGCGCTCGGCATTGCGGTCCGGCCGGGCGGTCCTGCGCCGGTCGGCCTGGTCGTGCTCGCTGCCCTCGCGTGGTGCGGCGGCGCCGCGGTCGCGTCCAGCGGCCGGTTGATCGCGCGGCCGTGGCGGGTGCGGCCGTGGCGGGCCGGCCCATGAGCGCCGGCGCTACGATGGGCCAGTGAATCGTCGCGCTGCGTCCGACCTCTCCGGCGCCACCCAGGAATACCTGCTGGCGCTGCGGTCGGCGGCCGTCGAAGAGACGCGAGTGACCGCGGCGACCAGAGTGGGCCAGTCAGGATCAAGCATGACCCGCTCTGCCCGAACCGGCCCCAAAGTTGCGGTCAAGGCGTCGGCCCAGACGGGGCCGGGCGCGGATCCTGCGGCGGGGTCCTGGTCGACCGCAGACAGTTGCCGGGCCATCCGCCACCACAGGGCAGCGGCGGGCAGGTCGTCGGGCAGGTCCTTGCCGGCGGCGACGGCGCGCAGCATCTGCGCGGCGTCAATGCCGGTGCGCTCCAACGAGGCGAGCCGGTCGGCGACGTCGGGCCAGTGCGGGTCCGCCTTGATCCGCGTGTTGATCTCGTCCGCGATCGGCGCCCAGATGGTGGCGTTGGCGTCGTGGCCACCGCCGGCCTCAGTAGCGCGGGCCGACAGGCTGGCCTGGTACTTGGCGACGGCAATCGCCATCTGTGGGCGGCCGGTGGGGCGCCGGTCGCTGTCCGCCACGCCCATCGCTGCCCGCCATACCGCGACGTCGACGCGGACCTGACGATGCTCCGGCCCGCCCAGACGCCCAGCCCACCCCGGGGCGGTGTCGGGGGTGAACGTCGCA
>JADGQG010000173.1 GCA_017882025.1 Chloroflexota bacterium | reverse complement strand
CCTCTCGCTCGCCGACAAGCTCCGGATCGCCCGGATGCTCGACGAGTACGGGATGCCGTACATCGAGGGCGGCTGGCCCGGCTCCAACCCGAAGGACGTGGACTTCTTCGCCGCCGCGAAGTCGATCCGCTGGGAGCGGGCGAGGCTCGCCGCGTTCGGCTCCACCCGGCACCGGTCGAACCGGCCCGAGGCGGACCCGAACCTGCGCGAGCTGGTGGCGGCCGAGACCCCGGTCGTGACGATTTTCGGGAAGAGCTGGCTCCTCCACGTGACGGAGGTCCTCGGCGCGACCGCCGCCGAGAACCTGGACATGGTCGCGGAGTCGATCGGCTTCCTCGTGGAGCGCGGCCGGGAGGCGATCTACGACGCGGAGCACTTCTTCGACGGGTATCGCGCGGACCCGGCGTACGCGCTGGCCACGTTGCGGGCTGCCCGCCAGGCGGGTGCGCGGAGCCTGGTCCTGTGCGACACGAACGGCGGCACGCTGACCGACGACCTGCTGCGGATCGTGGGCGAGACGCGCGCGGCGCTCGCGGCCGACCCGGACGCCCCGGCCGTCACCTGGGGGATTCACACCCACAACGACGCGGAGCTCGCCGTGGCGAACTCCATCGCCGCGGTGCAGGCCGGGATCCGCCACGTCCAGGCCACGATCAACGGCTACGGCGAGCGCTGCGGGAACGCCAACATGGTGAGCGTCCTCGCGAACCTCGCGCTCAAGACGGACCTGGCGCTGCTGCCCCGCGGCGGCGGCGAGATCGCCAACCTGACCGAGCTGAGCCGCTCGGTCGCGGAGATCGCGAACGTCGCGCCCAACGACTACCAGCCGTTCGTCGGGCGGAGCGCCTTCGCCCACAAGGGCGGCGTCCACGGCGCCGCGGTCGCCAAGGTCGAGCGCAGCTACCAGCACGTCGACCCGACCCTGATCGGCAACCGCGGCAGGCTCGTGGTGTCCGAGCTGGGTGGCAAGGCCAACACGCAGCTCCGCGCCGAGCAGCTGGGGCACCAGCTCGACGGCGTCGAGCCGAAGGAGCTCTCGAAGCTGATCAAGCAGCTCGAGTCCGACGGGCTGGCGTTCGAGGGGGCCGAGGCGTCCTTCGAGCTCCTCATCCACCGCCACCGGGCCGCCTACGTCGCCCCCTTCCGGATCCTCGACTTCACGGTCCTCGTCGAGCAGCGGGAAGGCCGCGAGCTCCTGGCCGAGGCGACCGTCAAGGTGGAGGTGGCCGGCGAGGTCCTCCACACGGCCGCGGACGGGAACGGCCCGGTCAACGCGCTCGACGCCGCCCTGCGCAAGGCGCTCGGGGCGTTCTACCCGGTCCTCGACGGGGTCCACCTGCGCGACTACAAGGTCCGCATCCTCGATGGCAACGAAGCCACAGCCGCCCGAACCCGGGTGGTGATCGACTCGGCCGAAGGCGCCCGCACGTGGTCCACGATGGGCTCGGACACGAACATCATCGCGGCCTCGGCGGCAGCGCTGGCCGACTCGCTCGAGTACGCGATCTGGAAGTCCGGCGCCGAGCTGCGCCGGCGCGACGAGCGCCACTTCACGGCGCCCGCGGGTGGAGCCGCCCGGTGAGCGAGCCGGCAAGCGGTACCGTCCGCGAGGGAAGCGGCGGGGAGCTGCACCTCCGGCGATGGACGATGACCACGGGGTCCGGCACCGAGCGCGCGACCGGGTCGCGCGCGGCCGTCGTGCTGGCCGCGGGCGATTCGCAGTGGGAGGGCACGGCGGAGAGCGCGGGCGCGATCGGCGCGCTCTTCGACGCCCTTGACGTGGCCCTCGAGGACGTGCTCGGCGGCCGCGTTCGCCTGGTCGCGTTCGACGTCCACGCCATCGGCGAGACGGCGGCCGCGGATGCGCTCGTCGAGCTCGTCATCGAGCCGCCGGCCGGCGCCTCGGGCGAACGCGCAACGGGTCGCTACCCGGGCGCGGCCCGCCACGTCAACCTCGTGGCGGCGTGCGCGGACGCGTACCTCGCGGCGCTTCGCGGACTCCTGGCAGACGACGCCTGGGCGGGGGCAATGGCGGCGGCTGGCAACGACCGGCTCGCGCACGTCCGGGCGCAGGCCGCGCGCTCCAAGGCCCGGGCCGAGCTCGACGCCGACGCGGAGCTGGGGTCTGCCGACTGGTTCAACCGGTGACGGCGCCGGCCGGCCGGTCGCGGTCCGTCGCCGTTCCCGTTGCCCCGGCGACTCTCGCCGCCCGGGAAGCCGCTCCCACGCCGCCGATCGACGCCCTGCTCCTCGTCTCGTTCGGCGGGCCGGAGGGACCCGACGACGTCATGCCGTTCCTCGAGCGGGTGACCTGCGGTCGCGGCGTTCCCCGGGAGCGGCTGGAGGCCGTCGCCCACCACTACCTGGCGCTTGGCGGCGTGAGCCCGATCAACGAGCAGAACCGTGCGCTGCTCCGAGCCCTGCGGGCCGAGCTGGACGTCCGCGGCGTCGAGCTGCCGCTGTACTGGGGCAATCGGAACTCGGACCCGTTCCTCGCCGCGACCATCTCCGACATGCACGAGGACGGACACGCGACCGTGCTGGCCATCACGACGAGCGCCTACTCCTCGTATTCCAGCTGCCGCCAGTACCGCGAAGACCTTGCTGGCGCCCTCGAGTCGACGGGCCTTGCGGGGCGGATCCTGATCGAGAAGATCCGCCCCTACTTCGACCACCCGGGCTTCCTCGAGCCGATCGCGAGGGGAGTCCGCGATGCGCTCGAGGAGACCGATGCCGCGGGCATTCCGCGGTCGCTCGTTCGCGTCTTCTTCTCGACCCACTCGATCCCGGTCTCGATGGCCGAGACGTCCGGCCCGCCCGACCGGCGCGCGACGTTCGAGGGCGGCGGCGGCGCCTACGTTGCCCAGCACCTCGCCGTGGCGCGGGCCGTCCTCCAGCGCGTGGCCGCTTCCGGCGCCGACGAGACGAATCCTGCGGCCGGGGACGCCTCCGGCCCGGGCGCGGTCCCGTCATGGTCGCTCGTGTACCAGTCACGCAGCGGCGATGGGCACGTCCCGTGGCTCGAGCCGGACGTCAACGACGCGCTGCGCGCAGCGGCAGGGGAGGGGATGGCGGCGGCGATCGTCATCCCGATCGGCTTCACCAGCGACCACGTGGAGGTCGTCTGGGACCTCGACCACGAGGCCGCAGAGACGGCCGCGGAGCTCGGCATCCGGCTGATCCGGGTTCCCACCCCGGGCACGGATCGGGCCTTCGTGCGGGGGCTCGTCGACCTCCTCGACGAGCGGATCCGCGGTGCCGCAGCCGCGAGCGAGACGCCGCTCGGCCCGTGGCCGGGGGTCTGCGCGGTCGGCTGCTGCCCGAACCTGCGCCGTGAGCTGCCGGCGGTCGCGGGTGCCGACTCCGCGTTCTGATCGCCGTGGCAGGGTCTGTCGCCGCGCGAGGTCTTGCAGGAGGTGGGTAGTCTGTCGTCCTGAGGCGTGAAGCGCGGCCCCCTGTGCCGCGGCCGCCGAGGGGGGAGATACCACGATGGGCGAGCACGCGAACGCCACCCTGGTCCGCCGGATGATGGAGTCGATGAGCAGCGGCGACATGCAGGCGGCATCGGACGCCCTGGCTGACGACGTGGAGTGGCACGAGATCGGTCGTGCGGAAGCGCGCCATGGGAAGGCCGAGCTCCAGGCAGCCATGCCCGGCGCCACGGACTACACGATCACGGGTTCCGTGCACGACGTCGTCGCGAACGACGACCACGCGATCGGGCTCTTCGACGCGACGGCCACCCGCGGCGGCAGGACGTTCAGCTACCGCGTGGCGGAGATCTACCACATCCGGAACGGCAAGATCGTCGAGCGCTGGGCGTTCTCGGACGACACGGCGGCGATCGTCGCGTTCTTCGCGTAGCGGTCGGCGCCACGCCGACTCGAGGGTTGCCGACCCTCCTCGACGCCGTCGGGCCGGCAACATCTCCCGGATGCGCCGATCCTCCGAAAAGGACGCGTAGCGAGCCGTACGTCCGAGCTGTCATACGGTTCGCCACGCGGACAATTGATTCGAATGACGGCTCCCGGCGAGGATTGGATGCGCTCGGCGGTCCGTTGCGTGCCGTCTGCCGCGCCTGCTTTTGGTCCGTCGCCCCGCCCGCGCCGCGTGCCGGCTCCCGCGTATGCTCCGGGTCATGAGCGATCAGGACCGCGACGCCGCGCCTCCCGCCGTCGGAGCCCGACCGCTCGCCGCCTTCTCGGGTGAGCCAGGCGCG
>JADGQG010000172.1 GCA_017882025.1 Chloroflexota bacterium | reverse complement strand
TGGCGCCCGGGCCGGGCTCCAGCGTGATCGCCACCACGGCGCCGGGTCCTACGGGTGCCGACGCTGACGGGATCGAGCCGACGCCTGCATCGCCGACGCCGAACGAGCCCGTCGGCACGGGCGCCGAGCCCGGCAGGATCACCCACGCCTGGTAGACCTGCGCGCCCGTGGTTGGTCGCAGGTCGCGCATCGCGAGGACCAGGGTCCCGGTCCGGGTGACCGCGGCAAGCCCGGTTGGCCCGTACGGTCCGCTCGCCTCCGGCGCGGTGAGCATCGCGGTCACGGAGCCGGGGATCCCCCCGGCGTGGATCACGGCAGCCACCGAATCCTGCTCCGTCCGTAGGGTCCCGACCTGGCCCTGGAGGACGACGTTCCACGCGCCGAGGAGCGCGATCGCGAGGACCGCCGCCAGGCCGGCGACCCAGCCGAGCGTCATCCGACGACGCGGCGGGCGGACGAACGGGCGGACGTTTGCCGGGTCGGTCGTCGGCGTCGCCATGCGCAGCGGCGTCGTCGTGCGCTCCCGGCCCGCCGTGCGCAGCGGCGTCGTGGTGCGCTCCTGGCTCGCCGGGAGGTCGGCCGCAGCGGCTGCCAGCAGGCGTGACCTGAGCGCGGCGGAGGGCTCGACGATGGGCACCGTCTCCCAGAGCGCGGGCAGGCCCGACGCCAGGTCGGCAATCTCGGCGTGCGGATCCGCGCACCCCGCCAGGTGCGCGCGGACCGCGTCGGCCTCGTCGGCCTCGAGCGCGCCGAGGACGAAACTGCCCGCGAGCTCGCGGACCTCGTCGCAGGTCAGCAGGCGCACCGTGCCGCTCACGCTGCCCCTCCCGCGCGTTGCGACCGAGCAGGCGAATCCGGGAGCACCTCGGCGGAGAGCGCGTCCCGGAGCGCGAGCAGGCCCAGGCGAACCCGGCTCTTCACGGTGCCCAGCGGCGCTCCGGTCCGCTCGGCGATCTCCACCTGGGTGAGGCCGCCGAAGTAGCCCAGCTCGATCGCCTCGCGCTGGACGTCCGTGAGCGACGTCATCGCCCGTCGGATGGCGACGGCGTCCAGTCGGCCGGCAACCTCGCTCCAGACATCGGGAAGCCGGAGCGCCGCCGGGGATGGGCCTGCCTCCGGGTCCGGGAGCTCGGTGACGGGGCGCCGGCGGCGGATCGCGTCGATCGCCCGATGGTGGACGATCGAGAGGAACCAGGTCCGCACGCTCCCGCGCCCTTCGGCATACCGCGCGACGTTGCGCCACACGCCGAGGAAGGCGTCCTGGACGACGTCCTCCGCCGCGGCGGGGTCAGCCGTGATCCGGAGTGCGAGCGAGTAGGCCATGGTCCTGTAGCGGTCGTACAGCTCCTCGAGGGCGGCGAGGTCGCCGCTCGCGACGCGCGCGAGCACGGCCCGGTCGGCGTCGTCGGCCGGGCCGCTCACCGATTCGGTCGGCACGCGTGGAAGCGCGGTCGGCTCCATCACCCATGCATGCGTTCGGCGGCGCGCCCCGGATCACCGGGTGGCATCGCCGCGAGAAGCCCCGAGAGGCGCGGCCCGAGGCCCGGGATTCCCGCGAGCACGCTCCACAGCGCGGCGAAGATGTCATCGGGGGCCGCGGTGCCGTCGACGACGACCCACCGGTCCGGCTCCGCGGCCGCGAACGAGAGGTAGGCGGCTCGAACACGCTCGTGGAACGCGCGATCGAAGTGCGCCTCGAACCGGGTGGTCTCCGCGGACGACTTGCGCGCCAGCCCGACGTCGACGGGGAGATCGAGGAGGATCGTCCGGTCGGGCCGCAGGCCGCCCGTGGCGAAAGCCAGGACCGACCGAAGCTCATCGAGCGGCAGCTCGCCGCCGCCGCCCTGGTACGCGAGCGTGGAGTCCGCATACCGATCGGAGATCACGAGGGCACCTCGACGGAGCGCTGGCCCGATCACCTCGTCGATGAGCTGGACGCGCGCGGCGCTGAAGAGCAGCGCGTCCGTACGCTGTGTCAGGCGGATCCCGACCGGGCCGGCGTCCATGAGGATCGCGCGAACGCGCTCGCCGGCGGCGGTCCCTCCAGGCTCGCGGACGAGGACCACGTCCTGGCCCGCGGCGGCGGCGGCCTCCCGGAGCCGCTCGGACTGGGTCGACTTGCCGCTGCCTTCCGGGCCCTCGAGGGTCACGAACCAGCCCTTCGACCCTCGCCCGCCTTCCTCCACGACCGGAGTGTACCCCGGCTCGCGACGGATTCATCCCCGGGGGCGGCGGCTGCGTAGACCGTTCCGACGCCGCCTCGCCGCGGGTCGAGCGCAGGGCGTGGCGCGGACGAACGGAGGGATGCGATGAAGTCCGCTCGCGGGGTGGATCGTGGTCCGGGCCCGCGCGATGAAGCCGGGCCGTCGCGGCGCCTCCGTCCGGGCTGGCGCGACGAAGCCGGGCTGTCGCGGCGCCTCCGCCTTGCCCGGGCGGTCGCCCTTGCCATCTTCCTGCTCCCACTCGTCTCAGCAGTCGCGTTCGCCCATCCGCTTGGCAACTTCACGATCAACCACTACGCCGGGATCCGGGTCGGTCGTGACGCCGTGCTCATCGACTTCGTGCTCGATCGGGCCGAGATCCCGACGTTCCAGGAGGTGCGCCGGCTCGACCCGAACGGCGACGGCACGATCGATCCGGGCGAGGCGGCGTCACTCCGCGGCCCGGAGTGCATCGCCCAGGCGCCGTTCCTCGACCTGCGGGTCGGGGCATCCCGGCCGGCCCTCGAGCTGATCGCCGCGGGGCTGACGTTCCCGCCGGGTGCCGGTGGGCTCCCGACGATGCGGCTGGTCTGCACGTTCCGGGGCTCGCTCCCGACGCCGCTGAAGGCTGCGACCACGCTCTCCTTCGAGGACGCATCGTTCCCGGAGCGGATCGGGTGGCGCGAGATCACGATCGTCGGCGACGGCACGACCATCGGAACCGCCGCTGGCGCGGCGGTTCCGCCGACGGCCAGCGCGTCATCGCGGCTCTCGGCCTACCCGACAGACCTCCTCGCGACGCCGCTCGACATGCGCGCTGCCAGCGTCGCGGTCACGCCGGGCGGCCCGGCACTCGCCCCGCTGGCAGTTCCGGATGCGACGCCGCTTCCCGGGGCCCCCGGCGGCGGCGTGCCTGCTGCCGTTTCTGGCGACCTGCCGGCCACGGGGGCCGACCCCGTCCCGGCGGCCGCACGCATCCCAGCTGCGACCGGCGCGGCGGTTCCCGGAGGGGTCGGAACCGAGATCGCGGGCCTCCTGGAGGCGCGCGACCTCACGCCTGTTGCGTTCGTCCTGTCGCTCCTCACGGCGGCGCTGCTCGGCGCCGGGCATGCCCTCACGCCCGGTCACGGGAAGACGGTGATGGCCGCCTACCTCGTCGGCGCCCGCGGCACCGCCCGCCACGCGGTCGGGCTCGGACTCAGCGTGACGGTCTCGCATACGCTCGGGATCCTGGTCCTGGCGGGCATCGTCCTCGCAGCGGGAAGCGCGCTGCCCCCGGAGGCGTTCAATCGTTGGGCACCGCTCGCATCGGCGTTGCTCGTGCTGGGCATCGGCGGCTGGCTTGTCGCCGGCCAGCTGCGGGCTCACCGCGCCCGACGCGCGGCCGTGAGCGCCCCTGCGCACGACCACGCGCACGGCGACGCTCACGACCACGCCCGGGGCGACGCGCACGACCAGGCGCTCGACCACGCGCACGACGACGCGCACGTCGGTGAGCACGAGCACGCCGACGACGTCGACCGCACGACCCCGGGCGAGCACGTCCACGGCGGCGTCCGTCACCGCCACCTGCCGTCCGACAGCGCGCGGATCACCTGGCGAAGCCTCGCGCTCCTCGGGCTTGCCGGAGGGATCGTGCCGTCGACGAACGCGCTCCTCCTGCTCCTGGCCGCGATCGCGAGCGGCAGGCCGGCCTGGGGTCTCGTGCTCGTGATCGCGTTCGGCGTGGGGATGGCCGCCGTGCTCGGTGGCGTCGGCCTCGCGCTCGTGCATGCCCGCGGGCTCGCTGCACGGTCAGGAAGCGGGCGTGTGGGCATCCGGATCGGGCGGCTCGTCGCCGTCGCCCCGGCAGTCGGTGCGGCCGCCGTGCTCGCCCTCGGGCTCTGGCTCACCGGGCAGGCGCTGGCCGGCTCCCTCGTCCTGTAGCGGCCGCGATGATCAGGTCGAGCCGTCCCGGCGCCGCGAACGCGAACGTCACGAGCAGGATGCCCGCCCACATCCCGGGCATGACGCCGGTGCCGACGAGCATCACGGCCACGAGCGCCACGTCCC
>JADGQG010000171.1 GCA_017882025.1 Chloroflexota bacterium | reverse complement strand
CTGGGTGTGGGCCCGTCGTGCATGTAGACTGGCAGCCCGGTCAGGTCCAGAGGAGCCTTCGTGCCCGACGACAGCGCCATCTCGCGCAGCGTCCTTGCCGAGCACGTCAAGGATCGCCTGCTGCAGGACATCATGGCCGGCCGCTATCCGCCGCACTCCCGGATCGTCGAGACCCGCGTCGCGCGCGAGCTTGGCACCAGCCAGGCACCCGTGCGCGAGGCCCTGCGCGGCCTGGAGGCGCTGGGGCTCGTCGAGATCATGCCGTTTCGCGGGGCCCGCGTGCGACGGCCGTCGAAGGACGAGCTCCTGGAGGCGTACGCGGTCCGGTTCGCGCTCGAGTCGCTCGGCGCCCGCCTGGCCGTGCCGCGCATGACCGACGACGACCTCGCCGAGCTCGAGGCATTGGGCGCGGAGATGCTGCGTGCTGCCGCCGACGACGACCGCCATGCCGTCGCCGTCGCCGATGCCCGCTTCCACGGCCGCGTCATCGAGATGACCGGCAACGGCACCCTCCAGCGAGTCTGGCGCTCGCTGGAGCCGTTCTCGCGGACGTACATCACGCTCGTGGCCCCGGGGGCCGATGCCCAATGGACGGCCGGCCTCCATGAGCCGGTACTGGACGCCATCCGCCAACGCGACCCCGAGCTCATGGTGGCCGCGTTGCGCCACCACTTCGACGACATCAGCGCGCGCCTGGTCGACGCGTGGCAGGACCCGCCGGCCGAGCCCCAGCGGACCCCGGGCGCGCCGCGCCGCGCCGCGCGCTGAGGGCGGCGGCGCAACCAGAGGCTCAGCCGGCGCCCAGGATCGCGCGCACCTGCTCGGCCACGCGGGCCGCAGAGAGGCCGTAGATGTCGAGCAGGGCGTCGTTCGTTCCCGACTGGACGTCCACATCCTGGAGCCCGATCCGGTGGACGACCGTCGGCCGGTGCTCCGAGAGCACCTCGGCCACCGCGCCACCCAGCCCACCGATGACGGAGTGCTCCTCGACCGTGATCACCCGCCCGGTCCGCCCGGCCGCGGCGACGATCGCCGGCACGTCGATCGGCTTGAGGGTTGGCACGTGGAGCACGAGGGCGTCGATTCCGTTCTCGGCGAGGAGTTCAGCGGCGTCCACGGTGCGCGGTGTCTGGGTACCGGTGCTGATGAGCGTCACGTCGCGCCCGTCGCGGACCACGACTGCCTTCCCGATCTCGAAGTGGTACGTGTCATCGAAGAGCCGCTGCGTCGCGTCGCGAACAAGGCGGACGTAACAGGGGCCCTCGTAGGCCGCGGCCCAGCGCAGCGCCTGGGCCGCCTCGACATCGTCGGCGGGCGAGACCGTGACCATGCCCGGCATCGACCGCATGATCGACATGTCGTCGACGATGATGTGGCTCATCCCGGTCTGCCCCGTGAAGAGGCCGGCGTACCCCGGCGTGATCTTGACGTTGAGGCCGGTCTGGGCGATGAGCACCCGGATCTGGTCGAGCGATCGGACGACTGCGAACGAGACGAAGGTGCTGATGAACGGGATGAGGCCCATCGTGGCCATCCCCGCGGCGACCCCCAGCATGTTCTGCTCGGCGATCCCCATCTGGAGGTAGCGGTCCGGGTGGGCCTTCTCGAAGATGTCGGCCCGGGTCGAGCTGCCGACGTCGCCGTCGAGCATCACGACGCGCGGGTCGTCGTCGGCAATCGCCGCGACGGTCTCGCCGAAGATCTCCCGCATCGGGCGCCCCATCGGCAGCGTCATCGCGGCTCTCCTTCGCTGGCCGGGAGTGGCTCGCCGAGATCGGCCATCGCCGTCGCGAACTCATCCGGCTTGATGACCCGGCTGTGCCAGAAGTAGTGGCCCTCCATGTAGGAGACACCCTTGCCCTTGATCGTATGGGCGATGACGGCGGTCGGTCGACCGTCGCCCCGGGCCGCCTCCTCGAGGACCCGCAGGATGTCGGCCATGTCGTGGCCGTTCACTTCGAGGACGCGCCACCCGAAGGCGGCCCACTTGGCGACGAGCTCGCCCGGGACCTGCGGCGGGATGCGCCCGTCCGGACCGTCGCCGGGCCAGCCGTACTGCTGAAGCTTGTTGTGGTCGACGATGACGATGAGGTTGTCGAGGGCGTAGCGCGGCGCGGCCATCGCCGCCTCCCAGACCTCACCCTCCTGGCACTCGCCGTCGCCGAGCATCACGTAGGCCCGGACGTCGTGGCCCGTGAGGCGCGCGCCCAGGGCCATCCCCATGCCGGCCGAGATGCCCACGCCGAGCGACCCGGTGGACATGTCGAGCCCGGGCAGGCGGGTCATGTCGGGATGGCCCTGGAGCCGGGAGTGAGCGGCGTCGAAGGTGGCCAGCTCCTCCACTGGGAAATATCCGCGGAGCGCCATCGCGGCATAGAGGCCGATTGACGAATGGCCCTTGCTGAGGACGAACCGGTCGCGGTCCGGCCAGGCCGGCTCGTCCGGCCGGATGCGCATGACGTTGAAGTAGAGGGCCGCCAGCAGGTCGGCCGCGGAGAGCGGGCCGCCGAGGTGGCCCGCTCTGGCGTGGTTCACCGTCTTGACGATCTCGACCCGGATCTGCCGCGCGACCTCCTCGAGGCGGGCGATCTCGGCGGCCTGGACGCCGGCGACCGGCGAGTCGGTCATGACTGGCCCTTCTTCTCGTACGAGCCGGGCACGACGGGCGGGGAGAAGAAGCAGACCAGCTCGAGCGGCTCCGGGCCGTCGGACTCGGTCGCGTGGAACGTGCCGATCGAGACCCAGACGGTCACGCCGGGCTCGATCTCCGCGGTCGCCTCCGGCGTCACGATCCGGCCGCGCCCCGCCGCGCAATAGATCGTCTCCTCCTGCATGTCGTGAACGTGGCCCGCCGGCTTTGCGCCGGGTGGGAACACGGAGACACCCATGGAGACCCGCTCGGTTGGCGTGTTCTGCGGACCGATGTAGGTGTGCCAGTCGCGTCCCGGGAGCGGGAAGACCTCCGCCTCGGCCCGTGAGACCCGCTTGATCATTGGGAGCACCTCGCCTCGAATCGCGCCGCCCGACATCATCGTCCAACGCGGCCATATGGTCGGCCGGAGAGCGAAAGCCGGACTAGCTGTTGCCGGGGAAGACGAGAGAGAGGGCGCCGCGGCGGCCCGGCTCCGGCCAGCGCTCCGTGACCATCTTCTGCTGGGTGAAGAATCGGATGCCGTCCTCTCCGCGCATCGCCAGGTCGCCGAAGGACGAATCCCTGGCCCCGCCGAAGGAGAGGTAGCCGGCCGGAACCGGGATCGGGATGTTGACCCCGACCATCGGGACGTCCACCTCGAGCTTGAAGCGCCGGGCGGCGCCGCCGTCGGTGGTGAAGATCGCCGTTCCGTTGGCGTACTTGTGGGCGTTGATGAGGCCCAGCGCCTCGTTGAAGGTCTTCGCCCGGACGATCCCGAGGACCGGGCCGAAGATCTCCTCCTGGTAGGTCTCCATCTCCGGCGTGACGTGGTCGAAGAGGGTGACCCCGAGGAAGAACCCGTCGGGGTTGTCGGCGTGGTGGAACGGCCGGCCGTCGACGACGAGCTCGGCGCCCTCGGCCTCGCCCTTGTCGATCCAGCGGATGATCGACTCGCGGTGCTCGGCGGAGTAGATGGGGCCCATGTCCATGCCCGGCTCCGTGCCGGGGCCGACCTTCAGCTTCGCGATCCGCTCCTCCATGAGGGGCCGCAGCCGCTCGGCCGCGTCCCCGACGGCGATCACGAGGGACTGGGCCATGCAGCGCTCGCCGGCCGAGCCGAAGCCCGCCGCCACGGCCGCGTCGGCGGTCAGCTCCATGTCCGCGTCGGGCAGGACGATCATGGCGTTCTTGGCCGCCGTGTAGGCTCCCACGCGCTTCCCGGCCTTGATCCCGCCTTCGTAGACATACCGTCCGACCGGGGTGGAGCCGACGAACTGGATGGCTTTGATGTCGGGGTGCTCCACGATCGCCGTGACGGCCTCGCGCCCGCCGTACACGACGTTGAAGACGCCGTCCGGGAGGCCGGCCTCCTTCCACAGCTCGGCCTGGAGCTGGCTGGCGCCCGGCGTGTGCGAGGACGGCTTCCAGACCATCGTGTTGCCGCAGGCCATGGCGATCGGGTAGATCCACATCGGGACCATCACCGGGAAGTTGAACGGGGTGATCGCGGCGGTCACGCCCAGGGGCCCGCGGAGCGTGAAGGCGTCGACCTTCGTGGCGACGTTCGGCGTGTTCAGGCCCGCGAGGTGGACCGGGAGGCCGCAGGCGAACTCGACGGTCTCGAGCCC
>JADGQG010000040.1 GCA_017882025.1 Chloroflexota bacterium | reverse complement strand
GCCTCGACGATCGCCTCGCCGGGGTCGCCGTCCCAGGTCAGGCCCGCGGCGTTAGCGCCCCCGGCCCGCGCGCGCTGGACGACACCCTCGACGGCGAGCAGGCGGCCGGATCGGACCTCGGGCGAGCCGGAGACGGCGGAAACCACCACGAGCCGACTGCCCATCCGCGCGGCCAGCTCGATGGCCTGCTCCTCGGCCGCCTCGGACGCGCGCGACGCATCGGTCGCGAGGAGGATCGTCTCGATGTGCGCCATGGGCAAGCCGTCCAGTGGGTGCTGCGCCGCGAACCGGCGCCTATGTCAGGAGCGAGGTCAAGTCCACGTTCGTCGGCGTGACGATCAGCGTGCTGATCATCCCGAACATCCCCTCGGTCCCCTCGACGTCCGGGAGGGTGTCGCAATGGAACGCCCACACACCCGGCCGATCCAGGTCGATGATGACGTCGTAGCGTTCGCCTGGGTCGAGGTATCCATGGGGCCGCATCGTACCCGCCCCGAGCGTGGGCTCGACGGGACCTTTGTCACAATCGGGCGGGTCCCAGGGGCTAAATACATGCGCATACGCGCACGTTGGGCTAAGGGCAGGATGCGCCACGTCCGGGGGCGTTGCGGGCACGGTGCAGGACACCCGGCGCGCGAACCGGGCCGCGACCTGAGGCGGTCAGGGCGCGCCAAGTCGGCTGTAGGCCGCGGCCGAGGCGGCTCCCCGCGCGCCGAACCCGGCCGCCGCCTGTCGCCGCCTGCTACCCTCGCCCTTGTGACCGACGCCGCCGCTCCCCGCGCCGCCGATCCCGACGGGCCCTCGCCCGGCCGGCGCGCCGCCGAGGCCGAGTCGGCGCGCACCGTCGCGGGCGAATCCGACCTCGCGCGGACGCCCGTCGCCATGGCGATCGCCGAGGAACGGCTCGCTGCGTTCGACGCCTCGATCCGCGCCATGGCGGGCGTCCTGGCCGTGGACCGCGTCCTCCAGGTGATTGTGGACCGCGTGCGCGAGCTCGTGGGCGCCCGCTATGCAGCCCTCGGGATCGTGGACGGCGAGGGGGTCATCGAGCAGTTCATCACGAGTGGGATGTCGCGCCTGGAACGATCCCGGATCGGTCCGCCCCCGCGAGGGCATGGCATCCTGGGCCTGATCATCCGCGAGGATCGGTCCTACCGGATCCTGGACCTGATGCAGGATCCCCGGCGCCACGGCTTCCCGCCCAACCACCCCGACATGCACTCGTTCCTGGGCGTGCCGGTGTCGATCCGCGGCCGAACCATCGGCAACCTGTACCTGACGGAGAAGGACGGCGGGTTCGGCGAGGTCGACCAGCAGCTGGTGGAGCTCTTCGCCGGCCACGCGGCGATCGCGATGGAGAACGCCCGGCTCCACGACCAGGTCCAGAGCCTCGCGATCGTCGAGGAACGCGAGCGGATCGGCCGCGACCTCCACGACGGCGTGATCCAGTCGATCTACGCGGTGGGCCTCTCCCTGGAGGACGTCCCCGACCTCATGGTGGAAGAGCCAGCCGAGGCGAGCCGGCGAGTCGAGCGAGCTATCGAGAGCCTGGACCAGACGATCCGCGACATCCGCAACTTCATCTTCGGCCTGCGTCCCCAGCTACTCGACGGCGTGGACCTCGTCGAGGGGCTGGCTGCGCTCGCCGATGAGTTCCGGGTCAACACGATGGTCGACGTGGAGCTGCGGGCGGGCCAGGAGGTCGACGGGGTCCCGCTGGGCCCGGAGCGGACGCTCGAGGTCCTCTCCGTGGCGCGGGAGGCGCTGAGCAACATCGCCCGGCACGCGAAGGCGACGCGGGCGGAAATCCTGGTCGCGACGGCTGGCGACGGCGAGGAGATGACGCTGACGATCATCGACAACGGCGTGGGGTTCGATCCGGACGCGCCGCGCGGCCTCGGTCACCTGGGGCTCGCGAACATGGACGCCCGGATGGCCGGGATCGGCGGCGCGCTTGCCATCGAAAGCTCAGGCGACCGCGGGACGCGTATCATCGTGCAAATTCCCCGTGACTCCTCGGTCGGCGAGACAGAGGACGGTCCCGAGGCGTGAACCCGAACGGAGGCCCACCCCCACCATGACGGAGCAGTCCGAGCCGCGTCCCCTTCGCCTGCTCGTCGTGGATGACCACGAGGTGGTGCGACAGGGTCTCGTTGCGCTGATCGACCGCCGTGAGAAGTTCCAGGTCGTTGCGGAGGCCGGCAGCGTCGAGGAGGCCCTTGAGGCGGCGCGCCGTTTCCAGCCCGATCTCGTGATCATGGACGTCCGTCTCCCGGACGGCTCCGGCATCGAGGCCTGCCGCGAGATCCGGGCCGAGCTGCCCGCGACGCGCGTGGTGATGCTGACCAGCTATCCGGATGAGGAGGCCGTCCTCTCGGCGATCATCGCGGGCGCGTCCGGGTACCTGCTCAAGCAGGTCCGCGCCCGGGACCTCGTGAACGCCCTTGAGGCCGTGGGCCGGGGCGAGTCGCTCCTCGACCCGGCGGTGACGGAGAAGGTCCTGGAGCGCGTCCGGCGGATCGCGTCGGGAACCTACACGGACGAGCTCGCCCAGCTGACCGCCCAGGAGCAGAAGATCCTCCAGCTCGTCGCCGAGGGGAAGACGAACAAGGAGATCGCCTCGGAGGTCTTCCTGTCCGACAAGACCGTCAAGAACTATGTCAGCTCCATCCTGTCGAAGCTGAACCTGCAGCGACGCGCCCAGGCGGCGGCGTTCGTGGCGAAACACCGCCTCCCCGGCTCGGGCACGTAGCGCCGGGACCGCCCTCAACCGACGCCGGGCCCACGCCTCAACGTCGGCGCTCAGCGCCGCCGGCCGCTCAGCGCCGCCGGAACAGCCCGCGGGGCTCCTCGACGCGCTTCGTACTTCCCCGGTGCCCGGCCCGGCGCAGCAGGCCATCGACCTCGTCGCGGTACCGGCGCCCGATCGACATCCGGTCGAGCCACTCCAGGTACGCGATGTCGACGCGGGCGATCTCGCCCAGCGACCACCCGGCGTAGCGCCCGAAATCGAGCCTGCTCCCGAATGCGTTCCCGGGCGGAGGGCCGGCCGGCACCGCGTCGGCATGACGTGGGTCCGCATGAGCGCCGGGCGGGGAGCCGGTGGCCACGTAGCCGCTGGCGGCCGCGCCGCGCTGCCGATCGTGCTCCGCGCGCCGGGCCGGGTCCAGCAGGAGGTCCCGGGCCTGGTTGAGCGCGACCATCATCGCGGCCGCCTCCGGGCCCGGCGCGACGTCGGGGTGATAGCGGCGGGCGAGCTTTCGGTAGGCGACGACGACGATCTCCGGATCCGCCTCCGGGTCCACCTGGAGGAGCTTGTACGGGTCGGTTGGTGGCGCCATGCCGGCCATGCTGGACGGTCCGCGTCGCGTTCGTCAACCCGGAACCGCGTCCGCCAGCGGGCGCAGCGGCCCGTGGCGCGCCCGGACGGCCCGTCCGTCAGGCGCGTACCTCCTGGCGCATGAACGCGATGTACGCGAGCGCAAAGCACACGACGGTGAGGGCGACAATCGCCAGCACTTGCGGGCCGACCACCAGCAGGCTCTGGTCGAGCGACAGGATCGAGCCCGGAGCGCCCTGCTGGACAACTGCAACGCGCTGGTCGATCGTCAGGATCCCGGCCGTCACGTGCGGGTCCAGGATCGCCTGGGTGGCGATCTGGAAAATCCCGTCGGGGCTGATCCGTGTGAGCGCGTCCTGGAGATGGCCGTTTGCGATCACCTCGGAATTCGTGGGGGACGCGCTCAGTGGCGCCAGCAGCCCGACCACAGTCGAGATCAAGAGGCTGCCGAACAGGGAGAAGACGAGCCAGGCGGAGATGGCGACCAGTGCCGACGATGCGGCCCGCCGCATGACGACCGAGCACAGGGTGGCGAGGGCCAGCCAGAAGCCGATGTAGACGATCGCGACGACGTACCAGACAACCAGCCGAGCTACGTCCTCGGCCGTCGGAACGACTCCCAGCTGGATCACGCCCCATGCGGCGATGACCACGAGCACCGCGCCGAGGGCAATGCCGATGGCGGCGAGGCCCGCCGCGAACTTGCCGTTGATCACGTCGTCGCGGTAGATCGGTTGCGCGAGGAGCCTGGGCAGCGTCCGGTCGGCCCGCTCGCGGTTCACCGCGTCGAAGCCAAACGCGATGCCCAGGAGGGGCGCCAGGAGGGAGATCAGCGTCACGAACGACGGGAGCGGCGTGTTCGCCGTCTGCTGCGTCGCCGCGGCGATGTCGGACGCGCTCAGGGTGAACAGGAGCGGGAAAAGGCTCTGGCCGGTGCTGACGCCGGCCGCGACGCTGGTGATCTGCTGAGAAACCGAGTACACCGCGGACGCGCCTGCGAGGCCCAGCACGACGAACAGGACCACGAAGCGGATGCTCCCCAGGTGATCCGCGAGCTCCTTCGCCGCCACGATCCGCCAACCCCCCGACGGGGGGCGGTTCTCCGGCCGCGGCCGCGCTCGTGCCGCACCAGCCGGTCCAGGCGTGGATGCGTTCATCCTGGTTCTCCGGCGGCGGTGTCGCCGGGGTCGTCGTCGTGGTTGTCGGGCCGCGGACGCCCGGCGCGACCGGGCCTGGCACGGCGTGGGCCGGGTCTTCCGGGGGTGGTGCCTCTCGCTCCCGGTCCACTCCGAGTGGTCGACCGTTTCGGTCGCGGCGGCCGCACGGGGGCCTCAGCGGCAGCGTGGACCAGCCTCGCGTAGATCGCATCGAGCCGTTCCTCGCGCGTCCGGAGATGGATCGGGCGGAGTCCTGCCGCGGCGAGCGCCGAGGACAGCTCGCCCGCGATCCCGGGCGCGCCAGTGACAAGGACCCGGTCCGGCGCGTCCGGGTCCGGCGCCACGGACGCGACGCCCGGTGCGCCGCGCAGGGTCGCGGTGATGACCTCGACGCCGGCGGGCCGGCCGTCATGGGCCTGGGCGCCCACCTCGACCACGTCCTCGGTGCGCGAGGCCTCGGTCGCAAGGTCCCGGACTGATCCTTCGGCGATCAGGCGGCCCTTGTAGAAGATACCAACCCGGTGACAGATCGCCTGGACCTGGTCCAGCAGGTGAGACGAGAGAAGCACGGCGATCCGTCGCTCCTGGGCGATCCGCTCGATGAGCGCAAGCAGGTCGACCACGCCCTCGGGGTCCAGGGACGCGGTCGGCTCATCGAGGATCAGGACGGACGGGTCCTTGAGGAGCGCGTCCGCCACCCCCAGGCGCTGGCGCATGCCCCGGGAGAACGTGTCCACCTTCTGCTCTGCGACGTCGACCAGGCCCACCTGGGTCAGCAGGTCGGTGATCCGCGCTGTTGCGATCGAGCGCGGGACGCGGTTCAGGCGTGCCGTGTAGGCCAGGTTCTCGCGCGCGCTCAATCCATCGTAGAACCCGACCGTGTCGGGCATATAGCCGACGTGCCGCTTCACCTCCAGGGGGTCTCGCATCGGGTCGACCCCGACCACACGGGCCTCGCCGGAGGTCGGTTCGGTGAGCCCCAGGAGCATGAGCACCGTCGTGGTCTTGCCGGCCCCGTTGGGGCCGAGCAGCCCGAACACCTCGCCCGGCCGTACCTCGAAGCTGAGGTCGTCCACTGCCACCCGGGCGCCGTACCGTTTGGTCAGGTTCCGGGCTTCGATGACCGGCTCGATGGCCACGTCGCGGCCGCCCTCCACGCGCGGGGATGGCTGCAGGACCATCGGTCAGCGGCGCCCGAACCGCCCGAAGACCCAGCTCAGACCGACCAGCACGAGAAGGATGAGTGCCCCCCCGACAAACAGCCAGCTGAGCCCTACCTGGACGGTCACCCTGACGGTCTGGCTGGCCGACGCCCCCGGGACGCTCCCGCTGCTGGGGGCGCTGACGTTGAAGGCGATCGTATAGTCGCCGGCCACCGCGTTCGCGGCCGGCGTGATCGTCGCGGTCACGTTCTGGGTCTTTCCGGGAGCCAGGCCGGCGATCGAGGCTGCGTCGAACGTCACCGTCCAGCCCGCTGGCGGCGTGGCGCTGACGGTGAGGTTGCTCAGCGGCCCGGAGCCGGTGTTCTGGACCACCCATACGTACGGCTTGCCGGCGCCCGCCTGGACCGATGTCTGGAGGGTCTCGTCCGACGTCTGCGTCAGCGAGGCCGAGTAGCTCCCGGTGATCGTCACGGGGAGCATGACCGGATCCGGCTGCACGCTGCCGTCGCTTGCCGTATCCAGCTCCACCTGGTAGTCGCCGGCCGTCGCGTTGGTCGGCGCCGTGGCGTTGACCGTAACGCTGCCGGTGCTCGCCGCCGCCACCTTCAGGCTGGTGGCCTGGCTGGAGCCCCCGGGCTGGGCGGCGACCTGCCAGCCGGTTGGCTGCTGGGTCGAGAACGTGAACGTCGTGTCGCGCGGCGTGTTGTTGTGGAGCGTCAGGCTGAACGACAGCGATCCGCCGGCTGCCACCTTCTGGCCTGTCGGCGGGTCGATCGTCACGCTGCCGCCCGCGCCGCCCTCGATCCGGAGTTGCACCGGGAGGTCCGCGGTCAGGACTCCCGCGCTCGCATGGACGGTCATCGAGATGGTCCCCGTCGCGTTCTGTGGCAGCGTCACGTCCAGGTTGACGGTCGCCGGCTTGCCGGATGCAGCCTGGACGCTCTCGACCGTGAAGCCCCCGCCCGAGAGCTGCGCGGCGCCGCCCTGCGGGATCCCGTCGATTGTCAGCGCGACCGTCCGGGTTGTGTCGGTCGTGATCGTGATCGGGAACGAGACGCTGGCGCCGGGCTGCACAGCCACGCTGGGATACGGCGTGGTCAGGCTCAGGGGATCCGCGGCTGCGGCGGTCGGGACCAGCACGGCGGCCGGCAGGAAGAGGGCAAGCGCAAGCGGGAGCAGCGTGACGATCGGTCCGGCGTGCCGCCGGCGGTGCGCGGCGCGGTCCATGGATCCTCCGTCCAGCCGGTGCGAACGATTGGGCTGCGAGCTCAATTCCGGGGAGCCTCCCGGTGGGTGACGGGCCGGACGACACGCGGCCACCTACGCCGTTGCCGACCGACCGCGCGGAGCATACCGGACCACGGGCGAGGATCGGCCAACACTCGATGGAGGTTTCGCAACCTTGCCCCCGATGGGCACCTGCGCGCGTGCCCGCGCGGATCCCGCCGTGACAAGGCGGCGGGCTTCGTGCCCGATGGGCGCGGCCTACGGGCCGGTCGGCACAGTCGCGGCCGGGAACGGCTCTCCCAGACTGCGGCCATGAAGATCGTGTCGCCGGCCGAGGCCGTCGCGGATATCCGCTCCGGCGACCGGGTCTACGTCCAGTGCGCGGCCGCCGCGCCGTCTGTCCTGCTGGACGCGCTCGTTGCGCGCGCCCCCGAGCTGCGGGACGTGGACGTTGTCCATCTCCACATCGAGGGGCCGGGCCCGCACCTCGCGCCCGAGATGGCCGGCCACTTCCGCCATACGGCACTCTTCATCGGCCCGAACGCCCGTGCCGCCGTGAACGAGGGCCGAGCCGACTACGTGCCGGTCTTCCTGTCAGACGTCCCGCAGCTCTTCGACGCGGGGCTGCTTCCACTCGACGCGGTGCTCTGCAACGTCTCGACACCGGACGCGCACGGGTACTGCTCGCTCGGGACGTCGGTCGAGGCGATGCAGGCCGCGATCCGCACGGCGAAGACGGTGATTGCCCAGCTCAACGCGGCAATGCCGCGGACCCTGGGCGAGAGCTTCATCCACGTGTCGCAGATCGATTACGCGGTGGAGGTGGACGTGCCGCCCTACCTGCGTCCGGACGGCGCGGTCGACCCGGTGGAGCGTCGGATCGGCGAGTTCGTCGCGGAGCTGGTCCCCGACGGCGCAACCCTCCAGATGGGGATCGGGGCGATCCCGACCGCCGTCGCCCTGTGCCTCCGCGACAAGCGCGACCTCGGGATCCACACCGAGTTGATGACCGACTGTGTCGTCGACCTGGTGGAAGCGGGCGCCGTGACGGGGCGTGCCAAGGAGCGCAACCGCGGCAAGATCGTGGCCACGTTCATGATGGGGACGCAGAAGCTCTACCGGTTCGTCCACGACAACCCGATGGTCGAGATGCACGCCACCGACTACACGAATGACACGCACGTGATCCGGAGCTTCAGCCGGATGATCGCGATCAACTCGGCGATCGCGATCGACCTCACCGGCCAGGTCTGCGCCGACTCGATCGGCCGTCTCCTCTACAGCGGTGTCGGCGGCCAGATGGACTTCATCCGAGGCGCAGCCCTCGCTACGCAGGGTCGGCCGATCATCGCGCTCCCCTCGACCGCGGCTGGCGGGACGGTCTCGCGGATCACCCCGTTCCTCGCCGAGGGATCGGGCGTGGTGACCACCCGGGCCCACGTCCGGACAGTCGTCACGGAGTGGGGCGTCGCGGAGTTGTACGGGAAGTCGATTCGCGAGCGGGCCGCCGCGCTCATCGCGATCGCGCACCCGGATTTCCGCAACGAGCTGACCGTCCAGGCGCGTCGAACGCACTACCTCTAGACGGGGTCCGGCATCAGGGCCGGGGGATTCCTGCGCCCCGGAGCCGTCTCATCAGGGCCGTGCCGGGTGCCCGGGAGACAGGCAGTGGTGGACATCGCGCGTCCCCTGCGACGTCCACCACGCTCCGCAGTGTGGTCGGCAGATCGCGACCCTTGGCAGGGCCGAATGGCCCCCTTCTTGGGGCCGGTGCGCGGGTGCCCGGTCCGGAGGCACGGGGCGACGCTACCTGCATGTTCCCGCCCCATCCCCAACCGGTGCGCCGGCTCCTCATCGTGAGCGACCACGTTGGTGCTTCCGATGCGCTCGCCGCGCACCTGAACCGGCACGGCTTCGCCGTCGTCGGCGAGGTCCGGTCTGCCGGATCCGCTGCCCTCGCGGCGCGGACGTGCGCGCCCGATCTCGTCCTCGTCGACGGCGCGCTCCGGGGCGGCTGGCGCGCGGTGGCGGATGCCCTCGACGGCGTCACGCCACGTGAACACATCGTCGTTCTCGCCGCGTACCTGGGTGCCGACGAAGCCCGGGAGGCCCGGGCAGCGGGCATCGGCGCGACAATCCTGAAGCACGTTGAAGGCGGCAGTCTCGCAAGCCGTCTTCGGGCAATCGGAGGTCCAGCATGACCCTGCAGACGCCCCTGGAGCGGCCGGTTGCCGCAACGGGTGCCGCCCCCGCCACACCTGACGCTCGGAGCCGCGGCAAAGTCTTCGCGTGCATGGACGGCAACGAGGCCGCGGCCCGCATCGCATACGCCTTGAGCGAGGTGATCTCGATCTTCCCGATCACACCCGCGTCGCCGATGGCGGAGCACGCCGACGACTGGGCAGCCGCCGGGAAGCCGAACCTGTGGGGCAAGGTCCCCGACGTCATCGAGATGCAGTCCGAGGGTGGCGCGGCTGGCGCGCTCCACGGTGCGCTGCAGAAGGGCGCGCTGGCCACGACCTTCACGGCGTCCCAGGGCCTGCTCCTCATGATCCCGAACATGTTCAAGATGGCGGGTGAGCTGACACCGACGGTCATCCACGTCGCGGCCCGGACGCTGGCCACACATGCGCTCTCGATCTATGGCGACCACAGCGACGTCATGCACGCGCGGGCCACCGGCTGGGCGATGCTCGCTGCCGGCTCCGTTCAGGAAGCCCAGGACTTCGCGCTCGTGGCGCACGCGGCAACGCTCCGGTCGCGGATCCCGTTCCTCCACTTCTTCGACGGGTTCCGCACCTCCCACGAGATCAACAAGATCGCGGTCATCGAGGAGGACGTCATCCGCTCGCTCATCCGCGACGATGACGTGCTTGCCTTCCGGGCCCGCGGCATGACCCCCGACGCGCCGGCCATCCGCGGAACGGCCCAGAACCCGGACGCCTTCTTCCAGGCCCGCGAGGCTGCGAACCGGTTCTACGACGCCGTGCCGGGCATCGTGACCGAGGTCATGGCCGAGCTCGCCGAGCAGACCGGCCGCCGCTACGGACTCGTGGACTATCACGGCGCGCCAGATGCCGACCGCGTCATCGTGATCATTGGCTCCGCCGCAGGAGCCGTGCAGGAGACCGTCGACGCCCTCAACGCCACCGGCCAGAAAGTCGGCGTCCTCGTGGTCCGGCTCTTCCAGCCGTTCCCGGTGGACGCGCTCATCGCTGCGCTCCCGGCGACAGTCAAGACGATCGCGGTCCTGGACCGGACCAAAGAGCCCGGCGCTGTCGGGGAGCCGCTCTACCAGACCGTCGTGGCCGCGCTCACCGAGCGGATGGACTCCGAGGAGCCGCCGTTCGCGACGATGCCGCGTGTCATCGGGGGCCGGTACGGCCTTTCGTCCAAGGAAGTGACCCCGGGCATGATCCGGCCCGTGTTCGACGAGCTGTCAGCGGACCGGCCCAAGCGCCACTTCACGGTGGGCATCTACGACGACGTCACCCATCTCAGCCTGCCCATCGACGTGGACTACCGCACGCCGCGCCCCGCGGGCGAGGTGCAGGCGCTCTTCTTCGGCCTCGGCTCCGACGGAACCGTCGGCGCGAACCATGCCTCGGTGAAGATCATCGGCGAAGGCACCGACCTCTTCGCCCAGGGCTTCTTCGTGTACGACTCGAAGAAGTCCGGCGGCACGACCGTCTCGCACCTGCGCTTCGGGCCGGTGCAGACGAGATCGGCCTACCTCATCGACTCGGCCGACTTCGTCGCCTGCCACCAGTTCGGGCTCCTCGACAAGATCAAGATCCTCGATTTCGCCAAGCCTGGCGCGACGTTCCTCCTTAACTCGCCGTATGGGCCGGACGAGATCTGGGATCGCCTGCCGATCGAGGTCCAGCGGCACCTGGTCGAGAAGAAGATCGACTTCTGGGTCATCGATGCCCTCGCCGTGGCCGCCGAGACCGGCATGGGCACCCGCATCAACACGATCATGCAGCCCTGCTTCTTCCATCTCTCGGGCGTGCTGCCGTCGGCCGAGGCGATCGCGCGGATCAAGGCCTTCGTGGAGAAGACGTACGCGAAGCGCGGCCAGGCGGTCGTCGACCGCAACTTCGCGGCCATCGACGCTTCGATCGCGCGCCTCGGCCACGTGACGCTCGGCCCTGCCACGACCGGACATGCGCTTCCCCCCGTCGTGCCCGCCGACGCTCCGGACTTCGTCAAGACGGTCACGGCGGTCCTGATGGCCGGCGACGGCGACCGGCTCCCCGTCTCGGCCTTCCCGGTCGACGGCACGTTCCCGTCCGGCACCACCAGGTTCGAGAAGCGGGCCATCGCCCTGGAGCTCCCGATCTGGGATCCATCGATCTGCATCGACTGCGGCAAGTGCGCCATGGTCTGCCCGCACGCCGCGATCCGAATGAAGGTCTTCCCGGCCGCCGCCGTCGACGGCGCCCCGGCGGGCTTCCAGTCCAAGGAGTTCAAGTCCCGCGACCTGCTTGACCATCGCCTGACGATCCAGGTGGCGCCCGACGATTGCACCGGCTGTGGCGTCTGCGTGGACGTCTGCCCGGCCAAGAGCAAGACCGAGGTCAAGCACAAGTCCATCAATCTCGAGCCCGCAGCGGCGCATCGCGATATCGAGCGGCCGCACTGGGAGTTCTTCCAGTCGATCCCGCCGCTCGACCGGAGCCTGATCGCCCACGACACCGTCAAGGGCGCCCAGGTCCTCGAGCCGCTCTTCGAGTTCTCGCTGGCCTGCAACGGCTGTGGCGAGACGCCGTACCTCAAGCTCGTCTCCCAGCTGTTCGGCGACCGGATGATCGTGGCCAACGCCACGGGCTGCTCGTCGATCTACGGCGCCAACCTGCCGACCACACCGTGGACGGTCAACGCCCAGGGCCGGGGCCCGGCCTGGAACAACTCGCTCTTCGAGGACAACGCCGAGTTCGGCCTGGGCATGCGCCTGGGGCTCGACGCCCAGAACGATCAGGCCCGACGGCTGCTGGCGAAGCTCGCCCCGGCGATCGGCACGGAGCTCGTGCAGGACATCCTCGAGGCCGACCAGGAAACCGAGCCCGGCATCGAGGCGCAGCGCGCGCGTATCGCGAAGCTCCGCGAGGTCCTCGGCACGCTGGACGGCGAGTCCGGATCAGACGCTCGTCAGCTGCTCGCGCTCGCCAACGACCTCGTCCGCAAGAGCGTCTGGATCGTCGGCGGCGATGGCTGGGCCTACGACATCGGCTACGGCGGCCTCGACCACGTCCTGGGCTCCGGCCGCAACGTGAACGTCCTGGTCCTCGATACGGAGGTCTACTCCAACACC
>JADGQG010000170.1 GCA_017882025.1 Chloroflexota bacterium | reverse complement strand
GAGCCTCAGGCCCGTGCCGCGGCCGACGAAGCGCGCGCCATATGGACGCGCCTGGGGTCACCGGCTCTCCTAGGAGGCTGCGTCGGTAATCGCCACCCGGGAGGCGGACCGGGTGCGAGAATCTCGTATGCGCCAGAAGACCTTCCGCCCATACGACCAGGACAGCCTCCTGCTCATGCCGCCCTCGCTGCGTGACTGGATCGATCCGGCGGGCCTGCCGGCCTTCATCAGCGACCTCGTCGACGAGCTCGATCTGCGGCCCTTCCTCGCTGCCCACGAGGAGCCCAGGGGCATGCCGCCCTACCACCCGGCGATGATGCTCAAGGTGCTCCTGTATGGCTATGCCACCGGGGTCCGGAGCTCGCGGCGGATCGAGGAGCGCCTCGGATCCGATGTCGGCTTCATGTTCCTCGCGGGCCAGGCCCACCCGGACCACAAGACGATCGGCGAGTTCCGGCGGCGCCACCTCGCCGCCTTCTCCGGGCTGTTCCTCGAGGTCCTCGTCCTATGCCGGCGGGCGGGTCTCGTGCGCCTGGGGCGGGTCGCCCTCGACGGGACGAAGATCAAGGCCAATGCCAGCAAGCACAAGGCGATGAGCTACGCCCGGATGCCCGAGCGCGAGGCGGCCCTCGCGGCCAAGGTGGCGGCGATCCTCGCCGAGGCCGAGGCCACCGACGCCGCCGAGGATGCGGCCTACGGGGACGAGCGCGGCGACGAGCTGCCGCCCGGGCTGCGCACCCACGCGGGCAGGCTCGAGGCGATCCGCGAGGCCAGGGCGGCCCTCGAGGCCGAGGCGAAGGTCCGGACCGGCAACCCCGACGCCGTCCCCGAGCCGAAGGCCCAGCGCAACTTCACCGACCCCGAGAGCCGGATGATGCGCAGCCGGCCCGATGGCTGGGTCCAGGCCTACAACGTGGGCGCGGTGGTCGACGACACCGCGCAGGTGATCGTGGCCACCGTCGTGACCGCCGACCCTGTCGACACCCGCTCGCTGCCAGGGCTCGTCGAGCAGGTCACCCGCAACACCGGGCGCTCCCCGCGCCGCCTCCTCGCCGACGCCGGCTATTGCTCCGACGACAACCTCGCCCATCTCGCAGGAGCGGGCATCGACGCCTATGTCGCGGTCGCCCGTGACCACCACGGCCGGGAGGCGCCAGCGGCACCACGAGGCCGGATCCCGGCCCGCCTCTCGGCCCGCGAGCGGATGTCCCGCAAGCTGCGGACGAAGGAGGGCCGCCGCCACTACGCGAGGCGCAAGGCGATCGTCGAACCGGTCTTCGGCCAGATCAAGGAGGCCCGCGGCTTCCGCCGCTTCAGCCTCCGGGGGCTCGAGGCGGTGCGCGCCGAATGGATGCTCGTGGCCGCGGTCCACAACCTCGGCAAGCTCTTCGGCAGCGGTCGGGCCGGCCGGGTGATCCCGGGCTGGACCCCGGCCAGGCGGAGAACGACCGGATGGGCCACCGGGTGACCCATCGGGTGGTTCCACCGCCGGTCACGCAGCTCCCTTTCGGGGCGTCACCGAGCCGTTCAGCCGTCGACCATGCCTTCGACCCGTCGCCGATGGCCCTCGCTGCCTTCCGGGTGGCGATTACCGACGCAGCCTCCTAGAGAAATCGACGCCTCGCGGGCTCGGAGGGACGATCTCGCCCGAGCCCCGGGCGATGAGCTTCGTCGGGATGACGATCCGCTGGGGCGGGCGTTGATCGCCCGCCAGGCGCCCGAAGAGGAGCTCGGCGGCGGCTCTGGCCATCTCCGCAGGATCGTGCCCGACGACAGTCGCCGGAACGGGAAGCATGTCGGCGAGCTCGAAATCGTCGAATCCGACGAACGCGACACGCGCATCGAGGGCCCGGATGGCCCGCAACGCTCCGACAGAATTCCGGTTGTTCTGCGCGAAGATAGCCGTGGGTGGGTCCTGCAGCGCGAGCAGTTGGCGGGTCGAGGCTTCCGCCAGATCGACGCGCGGCGTCCCAAGCCGGACGAGCGCCTCGTCGACGGGCAAGCCGGCGCCTTTGAGGGCCTGCCGGTAGCCCTCGGCCCGTTCGACCGATGTCTGCACCATTGGTGGATCGCCGACGAACGCAATGCGCCGGTGGCCGTGGGCGATCAGGTGCTCCACGCCTCTTCGCGCACCCACGATGTTGTCAAGCACAACAGAGTCAGCCTCGACCAGCGCAGGTGGTCGATCGAGGAAGACGGCCTTCGTCCGCATTGCGCGATCGGCGTAGAGATAGCGGTGATCGCTCCCAGCCGGGACGATTAGCAGGCCCTGAACGCCCCGCTGGAGAAGTCCCGTGGTGACCTCCCGCTCACGCTCGGGATCCTCGCCCGAGCTTGCCATGACCACGGCATAACCATGTCGGCGGGCCACGTCTTCGATCGTCCGGGCGACAGTCGCATAGAACGGGTTCGCCAGGTCTTCGATGACGAGGCCGATCAGGGCGAGCGAGATGCCCTTCCGAAGGTTCCTCGCGACCTCATTCCTGCGGTACGCCAACCGCGCGATCGCGCCCTCAACCCTCGCCGCCGTGTGATCGTCGACGCCCGGCTCCATGTTGACGACCCGCGAAACCGTCTTGAGGCTTACCCCCGCGACGTCAGCCACATCGCGCATCGTCGGCTTGCGCACCACCTGGACAGTTGAAGGAATTTCCCCCCGATGGCTCGCGAGAGTGATGTCCATGCCTCGAAGATCACCCACGCTGGCTTCGCTCCGTCTGATGACAACGAACGTCACATGATGTCTTCGAAACGGCCCCGGCGTCAACGACTTCGTCCATGATTCGTTCGTATCCTTGGGACTGCTGGCCGTTGACAACGATCGTCAGACGGGCGTAGCCTGCGGACCGAAACCGGCCCATTTCAGGGAGAGCGGATGGCCGAAGCACTCCTGCAAGCTCGCGGCATCGTGAAGCACTACGGCCACGTCGAGGCGCTGCGCGGCGCCGACTTTGACGTGTTCCCCGGCGAGATCGTGGCCCTCATCGGCGACAACGGCGCAGGCAAGAGCACGCTCGTGAAGATCTTGTCGGGCACCGAGCAGGCCGACGAAGGAGAGATCAGCCTCGAAGGGCAGACGGTTCAGGTCAGCTCGCCGTTGGAGGCCCAGCGACTCGGTATCGAGACCGTGTATCAAGATCTCGCTCTGGCACCCGACCTCGACGGGGCGGCCAACCTCTACTTCGGCCGCGAAATCCTGCGGCGGGGCCTCTTGGGCAGGCTTGGCTTCCTTGACGACCGCGCCATGCACGCTGGGGCTCGCAAGGCATTCGCCGAGCTCGGCGTGGATCTTCAGAACGCACAGAGCCCTGTGGCCAATCTCTCAGGGGGTCAGCGACAGAGCGTTGCGGTTGCACGGTCCGTTGCGTGGGCCAACAAGGTCATCTTCCTCGACGAGCCGACGGCGGCCCTCGGGGTCGTGCAGACGGCGCGCGTGCTCGACGTTGTTCGGCGGATCCGTGACCGCGGCGTCCCAGTCGTGCTTGTCAGCCACAACATGCCGCAGGTCCTGCAGGTGGCCGATCGCATCGAAGTGCTGCGACTCGGCCGCCGGGTGGCTCGCTTCGACGCGGGGGGAGCCACCGTTGAGCAGTTGGTGGCGGCGATGACCGGGGGCCTTGACGCCCAAGGGCCAGCGGCAGGAACAGCATGACGGAAGACAAGGTTCAGGCCGACGTGGCGGCCGACACCGGCGCGTCGCAGGCACCTGCCGAGCTATCCGAAGGGGCCCTGTGGCGACGGCTCCTGGGGACGAACACGGCCTGGATCTTCCTCGTCCTGATCCTCCTCGTGGCGTTCTTCAGCGTCCTGAAGCCGAACAACTTCCCGACCGAATTCAACATCCGGGCGATTGCCACCAACGCTGCCGTGCTGTTGATCATCGCCGTCGGCGAGACGTTCGTGATCATCACCGGCGGCATCGACCTGTCTGTCGGCTACGTCCTGCTCTTCTCGGGCGTGACAGGCGCCCAAGCGATGAACGCGTTCGGCAATCCGACGGACAGGGGCTGGGACCTCATCCTGCTCGGCCTGCTCGTCGCGCTCGCCTCGGGTCTTGCGTGGGGAACGGTCAACGGTGTCCTGGTGGCCAAGGCGAAAGTGCCCCCGCTCATCGTGACGCTCGGAACCCTCGGGATGGCCTGGGGGATGGCGCAGATTCTGAGCAACGGGCAGGACCTCCGGTACATCCCGTCCGAGCTGGCCACGGTCGTCGGCGCCGGCAAGTTCTTCGCGGTCCCGTGGCTCGTCATCATCGCCGCACTGGTCGCGGCCGCCGGAGCAATCGTCCTGA
>JADGQG010000039.1 GCA_017882025.1 Chloroflexota bacterium | reverse complement strand
AGCGGCGCGAGGTCACCCGACGCCCCCACGCTCCCCTGGGCAGGTACGACCGGGTGGATGCCCGCCTCGAGGAACGCGAGGAGTCGGTCCACCAGCACAGGCCGGCAGCCGGAGTGGCCGAGCGCGAGCGTGTTGGCCCGGAGGAGCAGCATCGCGCGGACCACGTCCCGGGGCAGGGGGGCGCCGACGCCCACCGCGTGGCTCACGAGGAGGTTCTCCTGGAGCTGCCGGGCATCGGCCGGTGGGATGTACGTGCTGGCCAGGTCCCCGAAGCCGGTCGTGATCCCATAGACCACCGCGCCGGCCGCGACGAGCCGCTCCACGACGGCGCGAGCCTCGTCCATGCGGGCGCGGGCGTGGACGTCCAGCCGCGCCGGGGCGCCGCCGCGCGCGACCGCCTCCACGTCTTCGATCGTGAGGTCGGCGCCCGTCAGGACCACGACGCCGGACCCGGCCGCGTCCGGCGCGCGGTGCGGTCCGACCAGGAGGTCGTGGTCTCGCGGAGACAATCCGGGCCGGGCGGGCGGCTGCGTCATCGCCGCGAGCATAGCCCCGCGAAGCGCCCGACATCCCGGCGCCTCGCGTATCCTCCGCGGGATGCTTTCCATCATCGACCAGATCGTCCGCCCGTTCCTGGAGTCGCTCTACGGCGCCGTCGGCTACCTGGGGGTCATGCTGGCCATGGCGATCGAATCGGCGATGGTCCCGCTCCCCTCGGAGCTCATCCTTCCGTTCGCCGGCTTCCTGGTGTCCGACCCGACGAAGATCGAGCCGCTGACGCACGGCGCCTGGAACTTCTGGATCGTCATCGTGGTTGCCACGCTCGGGAACACGTTCGGGTCTGTCATCGCCTATGCGATCGGGGCCTGGGGCGGCCGGCCCTTCCTGGAACGGTACGGGAAGTACCTGCTGATCCGACCGCACGAGATCGAGATCGCGGAGCGCTTCTTCGCTCGCTGGGGCGCCCAGACGGCCTTCTTCAGCCGCCTGCTCCCGATCGTCCGGACGTTCATCAGCTTTCCCGCCGGGGTGGCCCGGATGCCGATCCGGACGTTCGTCCTCTACTCCACCGCGGGCGCCTTCCTGTGGTCCACCGCGCTGGTCTGGGCCGGCGTCCAGCTGGGGAAGAACTGGGAGGAGATCCGGCGCGCGCTCCAGCCGTTCGACTTCCTGATCGCCGTGGCGGTGGTGGTTGGTCTCGCCGCGCTGCTCTGGCTTCGCCTGGGCCGTCCGGTCCCTGGGCGGCGCCGCGAGGTCTGAGCCCGAAGCCGCCCGCGCCGCGGCGTCAACGTTGCGCACCACGCAGCAGATCGGGCCGTGGGCGCCGGGCGCTCCACGTCGACGGCTCTTGTTGGGCCACCCGCAACAAAGCGAGGCAGCAGGGCGCCCGCGAACCGTCACGAGCAGTCGCGAGGCCTGTTGGTTGCAGTCCGGGCGACGCCCGCCGAACGGCTCAAACGCCCGCCGGCTCGCGCTCAGCGCGGTCCCGGGTCCATCAGGCGCCCGGTGCCAGCTCCCAGGGTGACTGACCCGGCGCCGCGAGGTGCGACGTGTCGTTCGCGACCAGCAGCCGGCCGTCGACCACGTGCGCCCCGGCGGGCCAGCGGATCACGGTCAGGTTTCCCTGACCCTGCGCGAAGCGGCGCCGATAGTCGCGCACGGGAACGCCCATCGCCACGCACAGCAGGACGCGGTTGAACGAGCTGTGCGCGACCGTCAGCACGATCTGCTGTCCCTCGGTCGCGGGCGCGGCCCAGGCGAGTAGGTCCTGCAGGAACGTCCGTGCGCGCCCGGCGACATCCTCGCCGGACTCGCCGCCGGGGCACCGGAGGCCGGCCGGATCGGCCTCCCAGCGCGCCCGGTAGGAGGCGTCCGACGCGTCGATCTGCTCGTAGGTGAGGCCTTCCCAGCGCCCGTAGTTCATCTCGGAGAGCCGCGCATCCAGCTCCACCGCGCGATCGCCGGCCACGGCGCGGGCCGTCTCCTGTGCCCGCAGGAGCGGGCTCGCGATGATCCGGTCGAAGTGCTCGGCCCCGATCCGCGCCGCCAGTGCGGCGGCCTGCGCACGCCCCGCGACCGAGAGTCCCACGTCAAGTCGCTGCCCCAAGTGCTGCTCCGGGTCTGAGCGGTCCGTCAGGCCGTGCCGGGTCAGGACGAAGGTCAGCATGGCCGCCGAACGATACGACGCAGGATGCGACAATGGAAGTGATCGGCGAGCACGCCGGCGGCACGAGGATCCGCATGAGCGAGACCACCCACGTCAGCGACGAGCTCCGCGGCGCCCATTCCGGAGACGCGCCCCACGGCGCCACCCACGGCGAGGGTTCCCACGAGGACGTGGCGCAGGGAGACCACGCGCACGGCGCCCCGCTCGGGCCCGTCGATTGGTTCGCATGGGGCGCCGGGTTCCTCGGGGTCGGGGCCGGGCTGGTGGTCGCCGCGTGCCTCTTCATCTCGACGAGCCTCTAGGCCCGGATCGGGGCCCACGACCGATGACCCACGGCGAGTTCGGCCCGCATGACGGTGCGGCCGACCGCTTCCTGGACGCGCTCGATCGGCTCGACACCCCGGAGATCGTCGCGCTCGGTGCGGCGGGCGGCGGCGTGGTGGGCACCGACGCGCTCGATCCGCAGGTGATTGCCCGCGCCGAGCTCCGCCTGGAGTTGCGCGAGATCGCCCGCCGCGCGGGTCGCCTCGATGCGGTGCGCGCGATCGGCCGGGAGGTGGAGCGCTGGGCCGGGAGCGCACAACATTGGTTCCCGGCCGGAGTCGCCGGCACCAGCGAGGTCGCAGCGTCGCTCGGTCCTCGCCTGGCGGCGCTCTCGATTGTCCTCGATGCGGCGTATGGCGTCGTCCTGGCGGACCAGCTTCGGGAGTCCGAGCTCACGCTCCTGCTGGGGCCGTGGCGAGACCTGGCGGGCGACCCGTTCGGCCTGGGTGACCCGGATGAGGCGGGCGGGCCGCGCTAGAAGAGCCCGACGACGTTCCCGTCGGCGTCGATGTCGATGTTCTCGCCGCCCGGGCGCGACGGCAGCCCGGGCATCGTCCGCATCTCGCCCGCGAGCGGCGTGATGAACCCGGCGCCCGCTGCCAGCCGAACCTCGCGGATCGGGAGCCGGAAGCCGCGCGGGCGCCCCTTGAGCGCCGGGTCGTGGCTGAGCGAGTACTGCGTCTTGGCCATGCAGACGGGCAGGTGCCCGAACCCGAGCTCCTCGTAGAGCGTGAGCGCCTTCGTTGCTGCGGGCAGCTCGTCCACGCCGTTTGCGCCGTAGATGCGGACGGCGATCGCCTCGATCTTCTCGCGCAATGGGAGGTCGTCCGGGTAGAGGAAGTGGAAGTCCGCTTCGCCCGACGTGGCCGCCGCCCAGGTCGCCCGGGCGAGCTCCTCGGCCCCGCGCCCGCCGTCGGCGAAATGCGTCGTCACGACCGCGTCGCGCGCACCAGCCGCGAGGGCCACCTCGCGGATCGCGGCGACCTCGGCGTCCGTGTCGGTCGGGAAGCTGTTGATCGCGACCACGACCGGGATCCCGTAGGTCCGCACGATCTCGATGTGCGCGGCAAGGTTGTCGGCGCCCCGGCGGACGGCGTCCGGGTTGTCCGCGAGGAGGGCAGGGTCCAGCGGCTTGCCGGCCACGATCCTGCCGACCCCGCCGTGCATCTTGAGCGCGCGGATCGTCACGACCACGACGGCCGCGTCCGGCTTCAGCCCCGATGCGCGGCACTTGATGTCGAAGAACTTCTCGGCGCCCATGTCGGCCCCGAAGCCGGCTTCCGTGCAGACCACCTCGTGGGTGGCGAGCGCCAGCCGGTCGGCGAGGATCGAGCTGTTGCCGTGGGCGATGTTCGCGAACGGCCCGCAATGGACGAAGGCGGCGCCGCCCTCGAGCGTCTGGAGCAGGTTCGGCTTGAGGGCGTCCCGGAGCAGGACGGCCATGGCACCGGCGACCCGAAGATCCTCGGCGGTCACCGGCACGCCCGTCGTGGTGGTGGCGAGCACCGCCCGGCCCAGGCGTGCGCGCAGGTCGGGCAGGCTCTTCGCGAGGGCGAGGATCGCCATGACCTCCGAGGCAACCGTGATCTGCCACTCGGTCTCCCGCGGGACGCCGCCGTCGCGGCCCCCGAGGCCGATGATCGTGCGGCGCAGGGCGCGGTCGCTGATGTCCACGACCCGCGGCCAGAGGACCGCGAGCGGGTCGATCCCGAGCGGGTTGCGGTGGTGGAGGCTGTTGTCGAGGAACGCCGCCGCGAGGTTGTGGGCCGCGCCGATCGCGTGCACGTCGCCGGTGAGGTGGAGGTTGAAGTCCTCCATCGGGATCACCTGCGAGTAGCCGCCGCCCGCGGCCCCGCCCTTGATCCCGAAAACCGGGCCGAGCGACGGCTGGCGGATCGCGGCCGCCGCGCGCTTCCCGATCCGGTTGAGTCCCTGCGTCAGGCCGATCGTGGTGGTCGTCTTGCCCTCGCCGAGGGGCGTCGGGGTGATCGCAGTCACGAGGACGTACTTGCCGCGCGGGTTGGCGGCCTCCAGGCGCTCGATTGCCGCGAGCGTGACCTTTGCCTTCGTCGGGCCGTACAGCTCAAGCTCGCTGTCGGCCAGCCCGATCTCGGCAGCCACGTCCCTGATCGGACGAGGGGTGACGGCGCGGGCGATCTCGAGGTCCGAGGGGAAGCTCACGGCATGGACTCCATGGGCAGGGTCGGGACCATCGATCGGGAGCCGAGGGCGACCCGGCCCTCCGCCTGGTTTCGCGCGGCCCGCATGAGGTGGGTGAGAAGGATGGCGTTCGTCAGGGGTCCCACGCCGCCCGGGACCGGCGCGATGGCCGACACGACCGGCGCGGCCGATGCCGCGTCCACGTCGCCGACGATGCGGCCCTCCCGCACGTTGATGCCGACGTCGACCACCACGGCCCCCGGCCGGAGCATCTCGCCGGTGATGAGGCCGGGCCGGCCCGCCGCGACGATCACGATCTCCGCGTCCCGGACCCGCCGGGCCAGGTCGACCGTCCGCGAGTGGCAGATCGTCACCGTGGCGTGCTCGCGGAGGAGCAGGAGCGCGGCCGGCTTGCCCACCACGTTGGAGCGGCCCACCACGACGGCGCGGCGTCCCTCGAGCAGGATCCCGGACCGCTTGAGGATCTCCACCGCGGCGTGCGCCGTCGCCGGGAGGAAACCCTCGTATCCAAGCGCGAGCAGGCCCGCGTTGAGGGGATGGATCCCGTCGATATCCTTGGCCGGGTCCAGGACGTCAATCACGGTTCGAAGGGGGATCGTGGGCGGGAGCGGCATCTGGACGATGATCCCCGCCACCGCGGGGTCCGCGTTGAGTGCCGCGACCGCCTCGGCGACGCGCGCGGGGCCGGCATCCTCGGGAAGCTCGATGAGCCGGTCGACGATCCCCACGGTCCGGCAGCCATCCAGGATCTTGTGCAGGTAGACGGTGGAGGGCGCGTCGCGGCCGACGATCACGACGGCGAGCGCGGGCACGAACCCGTGCGCCTCACGGAAGGCGACCACTTCCGCGGCAACCGCCGCACGCACCTCGGCCGCGATGGGCCCGCCGCGCAGCAGCCGCGGCCCCGCCGGCTCCGGACTGGCCAGTCCCGGCGCCGTCATGCGAGCCGGGGCTCCGGCTCCGCGCTGACCGGCTCTGGCTCCGGATCCCGCAACTCGCTGAGCTCCACGAAGGCGCGGGTCGACTCGGCGTGGTCCGCGACTTCCGCCAGGAGCGTCTCCATGCGACCGCGAAGCTCGTCGGCGCGCTCCTCGTCCCCGAGAGCTGGCAGGTTCACCATCACGTTCTCCGCGGCGCCGTGCGCGGCGGCCTCCGCCAGCCGGGACGCGACCGCGAGATCGCTGGCGGCGTTCCGATTGCTCCGTCCGGCCAGCGCCTCCGATGCGACGACCAGATCGCGGCAAGCCTCCAGCGTCCGCAGCGGAACCTCGGCCGCGGTCACGGCCGCGGCGCGGATGGCGGCCAAGCGCACTGCCTTCTCCTGGTCCGTGGCCCGGGGCAGCTTCATCGCCGCGGCAAAGGCGCCGTACGCAGCCGCGTCCTCGTCCGCGAGCCCCAGCAGGCGCGCCGCGAGCGCACGCCCAGCCCCGCCCGCCCGCACGTGTGTGCTCGCGAACCGCGCGTAGATCGGGCGATCCACGGACAGCCCCGCGACCATCGCCACGAGGCTGGCGGCCAGTCCTGCGGCCACGGCCGCGGCACTCCCGCCGCCCGGGACCGGCGCCGACGAGGCGAGCTGCTCGATGAACCCGTCGATGGTCAGTGATCCAAAACGCGGCCCTGGGCTGTCCGACATGCCGCGATTGTAGGAGTCGGCCTCACCCGACACACGGCCGCCGGGGTGCGTCACGATTGGCCGGGCCCGGGGTGGACGTCGTACCGGTGACATCCGCCCCGGGCCCGAAGGAGGCGCCGACCGGGAGGGCACGTCGGCGCAGGACGCAACGGGAGGTGCGATCCGGGCGACCTTGCGGCCGCTGCGCGTCGGCGCGCGAGGTCCTGATCGCCTGCGAGAGCGACGGGTGCTCCGCGGCTATCCGCTACGCCGCTCGGCGCTCCGTCGTGTCGACGCCGTCGACCGTCCAGCGGCGGCCGCGGTGGCGGAACGTGAGCGCGAGACGCGCTCCGGCCGTGTCGACCTCGAAGGTCGTGGACGGACCGATCTCGATCGGGTACGCAGCGGTTTCGCGGCGCACCGCCGCGATGTTGGTGACGGAGAAGACCTGCTCACCCCAACGGATCTCGCGGGGGCGCCCGGTCAGCCAATCCGTCCTGACCTGGACGTGAACGGGTTCGACGCGGGTGATCGCCATGTCGACGGCTCCTTTTCGGCGGGGTCGTCGTCTCCCAGGGCACCAGGGGGACAGAACGGGTGTTCGAATAACCTGAAGTCTAGACCGAACGCCTGTTCGATGTCAAGCCCGAACCTGCGATGACCGGACTTTCCCCGACCCCTGTGCCACCTCGTCTGTCACGAGCTCGACGGGTCCTCGTCCGCCGCGGGCGCCGGCCGTTGCCGTCCGACGCCCCGCGGGTCGGGCGGTTGCATCGGGTCTCGGCCGCCGGCCGAGAAGTCGCTTCCGAGCAGCCTTGCGCGGGTCACCGCCCGCTCCCCGAAGCGACGCCTGACCGCGTCCGTCGCCTCGACTGCCCTGCGCCGTCGGTCGTCATCCGGCGCGAAGAGCCCAAGCTGCGCCGGCTCGCCCAGGCCGTGCGCTCCCACGCCAACGAGGCGGATCCGGCGGCCGCGGATCTCCGGCCGCGCCAGCTCCAACGCGATGTGCCAGATCGGCTCCGCCAGGTCCGTCGGCTCCGCGAGCGTCCGCTGGCGGGTCACCGTGCGGAAGTCGCTGTCGCGAACCCTCACCACGACGGTCGCCGCCCGCACGCCTCCGGCGCGGAGCCGCGCCGCGACGCCCTCCGCGAGCGCGAGCAGCGTCCGTTCGATCTCGTCCACGTCGCTCGTGTCCACGTCGAAGGTGTGCTCGTGGCTGACCGACTTCGCCTCCGCGTCGCCGGTGACCGGTGAAGGGTCAACCCCGCGGGCTCGCTCGACCAGGGTCGCGCCGTGCTTCCCGAGCCGCCGCACGAGGAGCTGGGGCTCGGTTGCGGCGAGGTCGCCGATCGTCTCCACGCCGTACTCCGCGAGGGCCGCCCGCGTCTGCGCGCCAACGCCCCAGAGCCGCGCGATGGGCAACGGGGCGAGGAAGGCGGCCTCGTCGCCGGCTGCCACGACGACCAGCCCGTCCGGCTTGCGCAGGTCCGAGGCGATCTTCGCCACCAGCTTCGTGCTCGCCACGCCGACTGACGCAGTCAGCCCGACCTCGAGGCGGACCGCGGCCTTGATCGAGGCAGCGATCGCCGGAGGCGAGCCGAAGAGCGCCTCCGACCCGGCGACATCGAGGAACGCCTCGTCGATCGAAACCTGCTCCACGCGCGGCGTGTACCGACCCAGGATCTCCATCACCGCTCGGCTGGCCGCGCGGTACTTCGACCCGTTCACCGGCAGGAAGATGCCCTCCGGGCAGAGCGCAGCCGCGGTTCGCAGCGGCATCGCCGAATGGACCCCGAACCGCCGCGCCTCGTAGCTTGCCGCACTCACGACGCCGCGGGCGCCCGGGTCGCCGCCGACGATCACGGGCTTCCCCAGCAGCTCCGGACGGTCGCGCTGCTCGACGGCCGCGAAGAACGCGTCGAGGTCCACGTGCAGGATCGTCGCAGCGGTCACGCCCGTATCATGCCGCTCGTGGCCGTCCTGCCGATGCTTCTCTCGCTGCTTTTCCTCGGCGCGCTCGCATCGACGGGTATCGCCGCGCTGGACCGGTTCGCGCGCTTCCTGACGCCGCTCGAGCGGTTCGCGTACGGCGCGGTGCTCGGCATCGTCGCCGGGACCCTCGCGATGGTCCCCGCCGCGACGCTGCTCGGGTTCCGGCCACCGGTCGTGCTTGGAGTCGCGGTCGCCAGCGTCGGTGTCGCCACCCTCCTCGTCTTCGGGCCGGGAGGTCGGCGTCGCGGCGACGGACCGCCCGTCGCGCTCGGCGAGCGATTCCGCGACCTTGCCGGACGGCTGGACCCGTGGGCCACCGCGCTCGTCGCGCTGCTGGTCGTGCGCTGGGCCCTGCTCTTCTCGAGCGCGCTGACGCTTCGGCCCGACGGGCTCTGGGCCGGTCACGAGTATCTCTGGAGCGACTGGCCCACCCACCTCGGGATCGTCACCCGGTTCGCCTTCGGCGGGAACTTCCCGCCCGAGCATCCGCTGTTCGCCGGGATTCCGCTGAGCTATCACTACCTGAGCGACCTGACGCCCGCGGCGTTCGTCGTCCTTGGCATGGATCCGCTGGCGGTCCTGCCGTTCCACAGCTTCGTCCTCTCGATCCTGGCCGTCCTTGGCCTGTACGCGTTCGCGCGCCGGTTGAGCGGCGTCCGTTCGATTGCGACGCTCGCCGTCATCCTCTTCGTGTTCGGGGCCGGCCTTGGCTGGATCGCCACGATCGCCCGGATCGATACGAGTCACGACCTGTTCGGGACGCTGGCAAACGCACCGTGGGACGCAAAGGCGCAGGTGGACCTGCACATCCGCTTCTTCAACCCGTACTTCGCGTTCCTGATGTCACAGCGCGCCTACCTGTACGGCCTGCCGCTCGCGATGCTGACCGTCACGCTCCTGGTCCGGGCCGCACGCAGGCATGCCATGGGTACGTTCGCGCTGGCCGGGGTCGTGGCCGGCCTGCTGCCGCTCGCCCATCTGCCCACGCTGCTCGCGCTCGCAATGGTCACCCCGTTCCTCGCGTTGCTGCTCGCCCGGCGACCGTGGCAGCTGCGGACCATCCCGTGGCGCGGGTGGATCGGGTTCCACCTCGTCTGGGTCGCGGTGGCCGTCCCGCAGCTGCTCATGCAGCTCGGCGGCGGGGCGGGGGCGCTGGCGGCCTTCCGGCTCGACCTGGGCTGGGTCGCCGGCGATGCGCCCTTCAACGACCCTTGGTGGTGGTTCTGGCTCAAGAACCTCGGGCTCTTCATCCCGCTCGGGCTGCTGGCCCTGGGCGCCCGCCGGATCCTGCCGCCGCGTTCGCATCGCGCTCTGCTGGCCTTCATGCCGATCTTTGTGGTCGCGAACACGTTCGCGTTCCAGCCGTGGAACTGGGACAACCACAAGATCCTGATCTACTGGTTCCTCGCGCTGACGATCCTCGTGGCTGCCCTGCTCGTCCGGGCGTGGCGGTCGAGCCGGTCGGCCACCGTCCGGCTACTCCTGATCGGCGTCGTCGTGACGATGACCCTCGGACCGGCGCTGGAGAACCTCGACCAGCTCGAGGGCCATGGCCAGTACCGGATGCTCACCACAGAGCAGCTCCAGATCGCAGCGGAGATCCGCGACGTGACCGATCCGAAGGCGATGCTGGTGGGCGGCATGCAGGCCCAGGACCCGCTCATGGAGCTGACGGGTCGCCGCCTCCTGATGGGCTACTGGGGCCAGCTCTGGGTGAGCGGCATCGCGTACCAGCAGCGCCAGGCCGACATCGGGACGATCTACACGATGGGCCCCGGCGCGGACGACCTGCTTCGACAGTACCGCGTGGACTACGTCGTCATCGGCCCCGACGAGCGCTCGACCCTCAAGGCGAACGAGGCCGCGTACGCGGCGCGGTTCCCGGTCGCGGCGCACACGGAGAACTACCGCGTGTACGACGTCCGGTCGTTGCGAACCGGCGGCTGACCCAGGGTCGTCGCGAACGCGTTCAGGCCAACTTGGAGGACCGTGGAACGGTCCCGCACCCGCCTATCATCGGTGCGACGTGACACCTGTCGACAGCTCGGCCGGCATCCCCGCGGGTCGGATCCCTGGTGTTGCGATGCTGGGCATCGTGGTGTTCGCGTTCGCCTGGTACGCACCAGCGGTCGCGGTCGCGGTCGCCTGGCCGTTCCTGTTCGTCGTCCCCGGCTGGCTCCTCGTGGCGCGCGTCGTACCGCGGATGGGCCCAGCGGGCCGGCTCGGCGTCGGGATCGTCACTTCGACGTTCGTCGCCGCCCATCTCGGCAACGTCCTGGGCCTGGCGGCGGGTGGCTTCAACCGCCCGGTCGCCTTTGCGACCGCGGCCCTCCTGGCGAGCGCCAGCCTCGTCCTGGCGGCCGCGCCGCTTCCCGGCCTGGCCCCGCCGCCAGCCCTCGATCCGCGCCGAGCTTTCGCTGCCGTGCGCCGCGAGCGAGCACCCTTCCTCCTTGCCGCCTTCGCGACGATCGGCGTAGGGAGCATCCTCGCAGCGAGCGCCTGGCACGAGATCTCCGGCGGCTGGGTCTCCGGCGGCTGGAACTGGAGCGACTTCCTCGTCCACGTCGCCATCGGCCAGAGCATCCTCGAGGGCAACTTCCCGCCCCAGGTCCCGTATTTCGCCGGCGTCCCCCTGACGTACCACTGGTTCGCCGATTTCCACGGCGCGATCGCGGCGGGGGTCGCGGGCCTGCACGTCATCCCGGTCTTCATCGTCTCCAGCGGGCTCCTTGCGGGCTCCCTCGCCCTCGTGGCCTGGGAACTCGCGCTACGCCTGATGGGCAGTCGCCGGGCGGCCACGATCGCGACGCTCCTGCTCTTCCTGGCCGGCGGCATGGGCTGGCTCCGGCTCGTCACGGACGTCGCGGCGGGCGCTGGAGCGCCGTGGGACCTGATCCGCTCCAACTCCTACGACAACAGCTGGGCCGACGGCTGGCCCTACTTCAAGATCGCCTCGGTCATGGGAACAGGCCTCTTCTCGCATCGGGCCACCACCTTCGGCCTGCCCGGGATCGTCTCCGTCCTCCTGCTCGTCCGCGTGTCCCTCGGGAGGCGTCCGGCCGGGATGGCCCTCGCCGGGACCCTGGCGGCGCTGCTGGCGCCGTTCCAGTTCTACTTCTTCCCGGCGACCTACCTGCTCGTCGGTCTCTACGCGGTGGCGCGCCGAGCCTGGCGGCGGCGCGGCTGGCTCCGCGACGCGGCGCTCTTCCTGGCGCCGGTGGTGCTGGCACTGCCATTCGTCGTCGGCCCGGCGCTCCTGCAGCACGAACGCGGCGCCATCCGTTTCGTGGTCGGCTGGGGAGAAGCGCCATTCAAGGACGGGCTGGGGGCGGTCGTCTTCTTCTATGTCACGAACATCGGCCTGCCGCTCCTCCTCGGCGTCCTCGCGCTCCTCGTCAGCCGGCCGCCGGGCCGCGCCTTCCTGGCGGCCTGGGCGGTGGCGCTCTTCCTCGTGCCGAACCTCGTCGTGGCTGGCGCAGTCGAGTTCGACATGAACAAGTACTTCCAGGTGATGGCCGTGGCTCTCGCCCTGCTCGGCGGGTGGCTGCTCCGCCGCCGGCGGACCGTCGTGGTCGCGGTCGTCATTGCGGCCACCGCCATCTCTCCCGTCCTCGTCGCGTCATGGCATGTCCTGTCGGAGTCCGTCGCACTGAGCACGGGCCAGGAGCGCGCCGCTCGGTGGATCGCGGACAACACGCCGCAGCGCGCGGTCTTCGTGACGGACGCCTTCATCAACAGCCCCGTCGACTTCGCCGGCCGGCTGCGGATCACGACCTTCGGCCCGTACGCGGCGAACCTCGGCTACGACCCCGCGCCGCGGGAGGCGGACGTCCGCGCGGCGTATTGCGACGGCCCGGACAGGGCGGCCGAGGTGATGGGCCGCTACGGGGCAACCTACGTGCTGTCGTCCGGGGGTCGGCCCGACTGCGCGGATGGGCAGCAGACGGACTTCTCGACGAGCCCGCGCTTCGAAACCGTGTATGACGCCGAAGGCGTGAAGATCTGGCGACT
>JADGQG010000169.1 GCA_017882025.1 Chloroflexota bacterium | reverse complement strand
GATCGCATCGGCGTAGAAGCCCAGCACGCCACCGGCTGAGATCGTGTCGAGGCCGTAGTCGTCGCACAGGTAGTTGAGCGCGGCGACCTGGGGAAGGTCGAAGAGATCGAGGTTCGGCCCCAGGAGGCCGATGTTCTCGTAGTCGACCTCCGCCTCGTGACCCTCGTCGTCGGGGATGCCGATGCCGCACCGCATCGTGCAGTTCGGGCAGCCGTACGTGGCGACCCGCGCCGCGTGGACCCGCTCGCCGTCGACCTTCCAGGCGTCCGGGTGGTGGGTGCCGCGGAAGTTGTGGACGGGGAGCGCCGCGACCTCGTTGCACCAGGGCAGGACGCCGGTCGTGCCCTGGATGGACCAGGCGGCCTCCTTGTCCATCGCGTGGACGGCCCGCAGGTCGGCCTTGCCCAGCTCCTTCATCGCGACGGGGAACGCCTGCGGGATTGGCTTCGAGCCCTTCACCACGATCGCCTTGAGGAGCTTCGAGCCCATCACCGCGCCCATGCCGGGCCGGCCGCCGGACCGGCCCTCCAGGCTGCGGACGACGGCGAAGCGGACCATGTTCTCGCCGCCCTGGCCGATGTTCAGGACCCCGACGCCCTTCCCGTAGCGGGCGTAGATCCAGTCGTTCGTCGCCATCGTGCCCTTGCCCCACACCTCGTCGGCCGGCAGGAACTCGACGCGGTCGTCGTCGATGGAGAGCAGCGTGGGGCGGTCCGCACGACCCTCGACGATGAGGGCGTCATAGCCCGCCTTGCGGAGCTGGTCCGTGACGCGCGTGCCGAGATTCCCATCGCCGTAGCCGCCGGTCGCGGGCGACTTGGCCGCGACGATCGTCTTGCCCGTGTTGGGGGCCGGGATGCCGGAGATGGGGCCGACGGCCACGACCAGCTTGTTGTCGGGCCCGAGTGGATCGATCCCCGGGGCGAGCTCGTCGTAGAGGATCTTGACGGCGAAGCCGCGGCCGCCGATCCAGGTGTAGGCGAACTCCTCCGAGAACGTCTCGATCCTGAACGTCCGGGACGTCAGGTTGACCCGCAGGAATTGCCCGGTCCATCCATCCATGATGAGCTCACCTTCGGTTGGAACTTCGCGCTCGCGTGGGACGCTCCCCCACGTTGGGATGCTAGGCGGGCGAGGTGCGCGAGTCTAGGGTCCGGATGGACCCTTCGAGCGGGACCGGGCGGCCGGCATCCGCATCGGGCGCGTCGGTGAACTGCAGCCGGTGAAGGCGCGCGTAGAGCCCGCCGCGCGCGAGGAGCTCGTCCTGGGTGCCGAGCTCGACGAGCCAGCCGTCGTCGAGCACCGCGATCCGATGGGCGGCCCGGATCGTGGAGAGGCGGTGCGCCACGATGAGGGTGGTCCGCCCCACCATGAGCCGGTTGAGCGCGGCCTGGACCGCTCGTTCCGATTCGTTGTCGAGGGAGCTCGTCGCCTCGTCAAGGAGGAGGATCCGGGGATCCTTGAGGATGGCCCGGGCGATCGCGATCCGCTGGCGCTGGCCGCCGGAGAGACGCGCTCCCCGATCGCCCAGCGGCGTCTCGTAGCCCTCCGGGAGCTCGGCGATGAAGTCATCCGCGAACGCGGCCCTGGCCGCCTCGACGATCTCTGCCTCGGAGGCGTCCAGCCGGCCGTAGCGGATGTTCTCGCGGATCGTGCCGCCGAACAGGGTCGCCTCCTGCGGGACCAGGCCGATCTGGTCCCGCAGGCTCCGCACGTCAACCTGCCGGATATCGATGCCATCGATCCGGATCGCCCCGTCCGTCACGTCCCAGAGCCGCGGGATGAGGTTGCATAGGGTTGTCTTGCCGGCCCCGGACGGACCCACCAGGGCCACGATCTCGCCGGGTGCGATGTCGAGATCGATCCCGCGCAGCACGGGTCGGTCCGGCAGGTATCCGAAGGAGACCTTGTCAAGGGTGATCCTGCCCGTGACGGGGGGCAGCGGCTGCGCCGTCGCCGGGTCCAGGATCGTCGCCTCCGTGTCGAGGAGCTCGAAGACGCGCTGGACGGCTCCGGAGCCCTCGCGGACCTGGCCGTACTGGCCGGCGATGCTGGCGAGGTTCGCCGCGATCGAGACGCCGTACAGGAGGAAGCTGGTCAACGTGCCGATCGCGAGCGTGCCCTCGATCACCTGGCGGCCCGTGTACCAGAGGAGGATCGCGATGGCCCCGAACCCGACGAACGTCATGACGGCACCGAACAGCCCGCGCCAGAGCGCGAGCCGGGTCGCCCGGGCGACGACACGGCCGAGGTCGACGCCGTACCGGTGGATCTCCCAGTCCTCGCGCACGAAGCTCTTGACGATGCGGATGCCGGAGAGCGCTTCCTCGGCCGTCGTCGTGGCCTTGGCGAGCTCGTCCTGGACCTGCGTGCTCACCCGCTGGAGCGGCCGTCCGAACGCGAACGCGACGCCGATGAGGGCGGGCGCGAGCACGAGCACCACGAGGAGCAGGGTCGGGCTCAGCACGAAGAGGATGACGATCGATCCGAGCAGCCCGACGGACGCGGCGAGCAGGTTGGTGATCGTCTGGGTGAGCATCATCCGGACCTGCGTGACGTCGCTCGACAGGCGCGAGATGAGCTCGCCCACCCGGGCGTGGACGTAGAAGTCGAGCGAGAGCGTGACGAGCCGGGCGAACAGGTCCGACCGCATCCGGGCGACGATCCGCTCGCCGACGACGCCGAGGAAGTACGTCTGGAGGAAGCTTCCGACGGCCTGCACGGAGAACAGGACGATGAGCAGGAGGACGAGCCGGTCGAGCCCCCCCATGTCGCCGCCGGCGACGACGACGGTCGTGATGCGGGCGATCAGGAGCGGGAACACGAGCCCGAGGCCCGCCGACAGGATGAGCCCCACGAGCGCCAGCCCGAAGAGCCGCAGGTGCGGCCGGACATAGCCGAGGAGGCGGCGCCACGGGACGCCGGTCAGGCCGCGGACTTCGCGGACGACGTCACCGGGGCCCGGCGGGACGCGCGCGGACTCGTGGGCCATCGGTTCGATCAGGCGTCCGCCCGCTCGGCCTCGCGGAGTGACTCTGCCCAGCGTGCCGCAACCGCCGAGAGCTCGCCGCCGAGGGCCGGCCCCACGCGGCCGCGGACGTGGACGTCGCGCTGGCCGTACTCGACCTCCACGGTTCCCCGCTCGCGGACGCGGGCCAGGAGCTCCCCCGCGGCGTACGGGACGGCGACGTCGATGTCCTCCCAGAGCGACGCGAGAAGGGCCGCGACCCCGTCGCGGAGTGCGTCGAGACCGAAGCCGGTGAGCGCCGATACCAGCACGCTGCCGGCGACGATCGGCGCCTGGGCCACCACGCCGCTGCCGGCGACGAGCAGGTCCGCCTTGTTGAAGGCGACGAGCCGCGGTTTCGTCCCCGCGCCCAGCTCGTCGAGGACCGTCTGGACGGTCGCCCGGTGCTCCGCGAAGTGGGCGTCGGAGGCGTCGACGACCTCGACGAGGACGTCCGCGCGGGTCACCTCCTCGAGGGTCGCCCGGAAGGCATCGACCAGCTGGTGCGGCAGCTTGTGGATGAAGCCGACCGTGTCCGTGACGATGGCGGTCTGGCCGTCGCCGAGCTTGACCTGCCGGCTGGTCGGGTCAAGCGTGACGAAGAGCTTGTCCTCGGCGAGCGCGACGTCACTGCCCACGAGCGAGTTGAGGAGCGTGGACTTGCCGGCGTTCGTGTAGCCGACGATCGCCACCGTCGGGTAGAGACGGCGGTCCCGGCCGCGGGCCGCCGTCGCACGCTGCTGGCGGACCTGCTCCACGCGTTCCTTCATCTTCTTGATCCGTTCGCGGATCAGCCGGCGATCGGTCTCCAGCTGGCTCTCGCCGGGCCCCCGGGTCCCGATCCCGCCGCCGGTCCGGGAGAGGTGCGTCCAGAGCCGGGTGAGGCGTGGCAGCTGGTACTCCAGCTGGGCGAGCTCCACCTGGAGCCGACCCTCGTGCGTGCGGGCGTGCTGGGCGAAGATGTCCAGGATCAGCCGGCTTCGGTCGATCACCTTGACCGAGAGCAGCCCTTCCAGCGCCTTCTGCTGGCTCGGCGAGAGCTCGTCGTCCGCGACGAGCAGGTCGAAGCCCGTCTCGGCCTTCGCGGCGACCAGCTCCTCCGCCTTCCCCTTGCCGACGTACCAGTTCGGGTCGACGTGGCGGCGGTTCTGCCACTCGGCCCCGACCACCGAGGCACCGGCCGTCTCCGCGAGCGAGGCGAGCTCGGCCAGCGAGTCCTGGGCGTTCCAGCCGGGGTCGTCGCCGGTATCGACGGCGACGAGGAACGCCTTCTCGGCGGGCGACGCAAGTTCGATCGTGGTGGAGCGGGCCATCCGCGGAGGATACCCCGGCGGCG
>JADGQG010000168.1 GCA_017882025.1 Chloroflexota bacterium | reverse complement strand
GGCAAGGACGCTGCGCGAGATGGCGCTGTCGTCGGGCACGAAGGCTCCTCTGGACCTGACCGGGCTGCCAGTCTACATGCACGACGGGCCCACACCCAGGCAATCTATAATCGATAATCAATGAAAGGGCCGATCGGCCCTTGTTGGGGTCGATGCCGTGCGGCGAGCCTAGGTCGTCGCCCGGCCGTCCGCCGGCGATTGAGTAGCGGCCGACCGGCGTTGGGAGCTGGATCGGCACAGGTAGGGAGGCATTGTGAAGAACAGGGTCCCGCTGTGGCTTGCGGTGGCGATCACGATCGTGGTCAGCCTGCCGTTCGGGCTTTGGCTCAAGGAGTGGAACGTGCCCCTGTGGGCCGCGTTCATCGTGTGGGCCGAGTACTTCCTCCTCGGGGCCTCGCCCCAGGGACTGAAGATCATGGTCCCGTCCTACATCCTCGGCGCCATCGGCGCCGTGCTCGTCCTGATCTTCATGGTCGCGCTGCAGAAGGCCATCCCGGACGTGAGTCTCGTGTCCGCCACCGACATCGCGATCGCCATCGCGTTCTTCATCGGCTTCTGCATCGTCCTCTATGCGATGAAGTGGATGCCCGTCACCGGCGGAGCGGGCACGCTCCCGTTCTTCAACGGCATCTCGATGGGCCTCGCCACCTACTTCGTCGGCATCTACGCGACGTACGGCGGCATCAAGGTCGACGACATCCTCGTGCCGATCGTGACTGGCGTCGTCGCGATCCTCGCCGGCCTGCTCGGCGCGTTCCTCGGCTGGTTCAACGTCACAATCCTGTTCCCGACGAAGGCCGACTCACCGTCCTGACCGCGCATCGGCCCGCCAGCCCCTGAAGGACGGCGGGCCGGGACCCCCAGCCCGGAACCGACCACGGGCTTCACCTTGATCAGCCGACTCGCGGCGTTCGCCCAGGACGCCTCGCGGGTCGGCTGCTCTGTGTCCGGCGCGCCCCGTGCGCGCCCTTGGCTCGACGCGGCCGTTGCGCGGTCTTGACATACTTAGCACGATTCTGCAACACTATCGTCATGACGTGGAAGGTTCTGAACGGAAACGGCGACACCGCCGCTGGGCGGGATCTCGCACCGCAGCGTCGGCAGCGGATCCGATCGATCGTCGATTCGCGTCGCGCAGCCCGGCTCGAGGAGCTGAGCGCGGCTCTCGGCGTCTCGCAGGCCACCGTGCGCCGGGACCTCGACGAGCTGGCCGCGGAGGGCAAGGTGCGTCGGGTCCACGGGGGCGCCGTGGCGATGGACGAGCGGCCGAGTGAGCGCCACTTCGACGTCAAGGCCGTCGAGGCCGCGGAGGAGAAAGAGCGCATCGCTGCCCGCGCGATCGAGCTGCTCTCGCCGGATGACACCGTCTACCTCGACAGCGGCAGCACGGTGCTCGCGGCCGCCCGGCTGCTCCGCGGGTGGGATCGTCTGACGGTCGTGACGAACAGCCTGCCGGCGGCCACGGAGCTGGCCGGGCGCGGCCCGCGGCTCATCCTCGTCGGCGGCGAGGTCCGGGCGACGAGCCAGGCCCTGGTCGGGCCGCTGACGCACCTCCTGCTCGACACCCTCCACGTCGACCGCGCCTTGATCGGCACGTTCGCCCTGTCGCTCGAGGAGGGGCTGACGACGACGGATCCGGCGGAGGCCTATACGAAGGAGCTCGTCATTGAGCGAGCGCGCGAGGTGATCGTGCTGGCCGACAGCAGGAAGGTCGGCACGCGGTCGTTCGTCCGCGCCGGGCGGCTGGAGGCGATCGACATCCTCGTGACGGACAACGGGATCGATGAGCGCGTGGTGCGCAGCCTCGAGCGACGGGGCGTGAAGGTGATCAAGGCATGAGCGCCAGCTCGACCCGCGCCGGGCGGGAAGGCGGCACGGATTCGGAGGTCTCGATGACAACGGCGGCCGCCTACAGGAGCGACCATCGGCCCGACACGGCAGCCTTCGAGGAGTCCGCCGGTACCATCACGGGCTTCGCGTACGCGGGCACGCTCGAGACCGAGATCGCGGCGGGCGGCATCACCGGCGCCAGCGCGCTCGACTTGCTGGACGACATGCTGGCGATTCGCGAGGTGGAGGAGACGATTGTCCGCCTCCGCTCGGGCGGCTACGACCCCCTTCCCGGCTACGACTACCGCGGCCCCACCCATGTCTCGATCGGGCAGGAGGCGTCGCCCGTCGGCGCGTGCAGCGTCCTGCGCCTCGACGACAACGTCACCAGCTCGCATCGCGGTCACGGCGACGCGGTCGCCAAGGGCTTCGCGGCGATCCGCACCATGTCCGACGAGATGCTGCTCGCCCGCGTTCCCGGCTCGAAGGGCGGCACCCACGAGGAGCTGCTGGAAGCGGCCCTCGAGGAGCACGTCTACCGCGTGATCGCGGAGCTCTTCGGCAAGGACGAGGGCTACTCCGCCGGCCGCGGCGGCGGGATGCACATCGGCGACTTCTCGACGGGAAACCTGGGCGCCAACGCGATCGTCGGCGGCAGCGTCCCCATCGCCACCGGCGCCGCGATGGCGCATCGCTACCGGAAGTCGGACCGGGTCGTCTGCTGCTTCGCCGGGGACGGCGCGTACGCCAATGGCGTGGTCCTCGAGTCGCTCAACTGGGCGGCCCAGGCGCAGTGGACGAACCATCTCGCCGGCGACAATGCGTACGGGATCCCCGTCATCTACTTCATCCAGAACAACCATTACGGGATGACCCACCACACCGACGAAGAGGTGATGGGCATCCGCCACCTGGCGCGTCGCGCCGCCGGCTTCGCCGAGAACAACATGCACGCGGAGACCGTCGATGGGATGGACGTCCTGGCCGTCCGCGACGCGGTCCGGCGCGCAACCGCGCTGTGCCGCGCGGGCGAAGGACCCGTCCTCATCGAGGCGAGCACGTACCGCTACTACGGCCATTCCCTGTCCGACCCGCGCAACGAATACCGGACCCGCGAGGAGGAGGCCGCGTGGCGGGCGGTCGACGCGATCGAGCGGCTGAAGGGCCAGCTCGTCGCGGCCGGCGTGACGGACGCGGACGGCGTCGCCGCGGTCGAGGCGAAGGTCCGCGCGCGCAACGCCCGCGCGGCGGTCCGGGCCTCGCAGGCCACGGATCCCGATCCGGCCGACGCGCTCAAGTTCCTGTACACGGACACCACCTCGGACGTGCTCCCGGCAGGTCAGGGCGAGGTCGTGCCGTTCGCTCCCGTGCCCGAATCGAAGAAGGGTGCCGACGGCTCGATCACGTACCGCGACGCGATCCGCGAGGCGCTCGCGGAGGAGATGACCCGCGACCGGCGCGTCCTCTTCTACGGCGAGGACGTCGCCGACTACGGCGGCGCCTTCAAGCTCACCAAGGGCCTTCTCGAGTCCTTCGGCCGGGATCGCGTCTTCAACACGCCGATCAGCGAGGCCGCCATCTGCGGCACGGCCGTCGGCGCCGCGATCGTCGGGCTTCGGCCGGTGGTCGAGCTGATGTACATGGACTTCGCCCTGATGGCGTCGGACCAGATCGCCAACCAGGCCGCGAAGTGGCACTACATGAGCGGCGGGCAGGTCGAGGTCCCACTCGTCGTGCGCGCCTCGGTGGGGGCCGGGAAAGGGTACGGCGGACAGCACAGTCAGACCCTCGAGAGCCTCTTCACCCACCTCCCGGGCATCTACGTCGTCTACCCCTCGAACCCCGCGGACGCCAAGGGCCTCCTGAAGTCGGCCATCCGCACGAACAACCCGGTCCTCTTCGTCGAGAGCCAGGGCCTCTACCCGACGAAGGGCGTCGTCCCCGAGGGAGAGCACCTGGTGCCGATCGGGGTCGCGAAGGTCGTCCGGGACGGCACCGACGTCACGCTCGTCAGCTGGGGCCCGGCCGTGCCGGACGCCCTGGCCGCGGCGGATCGCCTGGCGGCCGAGGACGGCGTGCAGGCCGAGGTGATCGACCTGCGGAGCCTCGTCCCGCTTGACATGGAGGCGGTCCTCGAGTCGGTCCGCAAGACCGGGCGCTGCGTGGTCGCAAGCCAGGCCGTGCTCATGGGCTCGTTCGTCAACGAGGTCGTGGCACGCATCCAGGCCGAGGTCTTCGACTACCTCGACGCCCCCGTCGCGCGGATCGGCGCCCAGGCCGGCATCTCGCCGCAGGCGGAGAGCCTGGAGCGAGCGTTCCTGCCGAATGCCGGTGACATCTACGAGGCGGCGAAGGGGCTGCTGTGACGCATCTCCGACCCACACCCGGCATCGACTGACGACAGAGAGAAGGACCCCAGTCATGGCGCACGCGATCCTCATGCCGAAGCCCGGCCAGATGACCGAGGAATGCACGGTCATCGCCTGGCACAAGAAGGAAGGCGATCCGGTCAA